>CAYIRZ010000049.1:0-3909 GCA_964365845.1 uncultured Streptomycetaceae bacterium | reverse complement strand
GCCTGCGCCACCTCGAAATTGTTCTTCGCCTCGTCTCTGGCCTGGCTGGAAATGAAATTGCGACCGGAAAGGTCGACGGCGCGTTCATATTTGCTCTTGGCGAGGGTCAGGTTGGCGCGCACCTGTTGAACATCGGCCAGGATGATCGCTGCATCGAGCCGCACCAGCGTCGCCCCCTTCGTCACGCGCTGGCCTTCCTGGAACAGGATCGCGGTGATACGGCCCGCCACTTCGGGCCTCAGTGTCACCGATTCATCCGAGCGCAGGCTGCCGACAGCGGTGATGGTCTGCGGCAGCATGACCGTGCCGGCTCTGGTCGCTTCAACGGGTAGGGCGGCTGCCGAACCCTGCCCGGGGACGGATTTTGCCGGCGGACTCGCGGCAACTCCGGGATTGAGGGTGTCTGTCGCAGGCGGGCGATGGCGTACTGCCCCATACCAATATCCGCCCGCTGCGGCGGCGAGGATTCCCAAGGCTACCAACGTGCCAATGAGCGCATTCTTCATCGGCAGAGCCTGGAAACCACAGAAGTATGCAACTCGATCAAGATCAGCACCTCAAAATTTCGATACGCGTGCAAAATACGCGCAGCGAGTCACCGCCGCGCGGCTATTTCAAACGCTGGCCATATTACTTCAAGCCCCGCAGTTGAGGTAAAAGATGTTCCAGGAAAAAAAGAGTCTCCGGACGCTCCCGCTCCCGGATCAGATGCGTTTTTTCCCCGTCCACCATCACTTCGGCCGCGCGCGGCCGGCTGTTGTAATTGGAGCTCATGCACATGGCATAGGCGCCGGCCGACATCACCGCCAGCAGGTCGCCTTCGCGCACGGCGAGCTCACGCTGCTTGCCGAGGAAATCGGCGCTTTCGCAGACCGGCCCGACCACGTCGTATACAGTTCCCGCTCCGTCGCTATTCCTTACCGCGACAATGTCGTGCCAGGCCTGATACAGCGCCGGGCGGATCAAGTCGTTCATGGCGGCATCGACCACAGCAAAGTTGCGTGCCGCGCCGTGCTTGAGATACTCGATCCGGGTGAGCAGCATGCCGGCGTTGCCGACCAGATTGCGCCCAGGTTCGAACAGGAGTTTGAGTTTGCGCCCTCCGACGCGCGTGAATACCTCGCGCATGTAGGCGCCGACGTCGGGGGGCGTTTCGTCGCGGTAGCGAATGCCCAGACCGCCGCCCAGGTCGAGATGGCGCAGGCGGATCCCTTCGGCCGCAAGCCGGTCGACCAGCCCGAGCATTTTGTCCAGCGCCTCTATCAATGGCGCACATTCGATGAGGTCGGAACCGATGTGGCAGTCGATGCCGACTACATCGATCTGCGGCAGGCGCGTGGCTGTGCGATACAGCTCGAGCGCGGCGCCGAACTCGATGCCGAACTTGCTTTCCTTCAGGCCGGTGGAAATGTAGGGATGGGTGCGGGCGTCGACGTCGGGATTGACCCGGAACGAAACCGGCGCGCGCCGCCCCATCTCGCCGGCCACGCCGGCGAGGCGCGCAAGCTCCGCCGGAGACTCGACATTGAAGCACAGGATGCCGCACTCCAGGGCGTAGCGCATCTCCGCCGTGCTCTTTCCCACCCCGGAGAAAACCACCTTGGCCGGATCGCCGCCAGCGGCAATAACGCGCGCGAGCTCGCCGCCCGAGACGATGTCGAAGCCCGAGCCCATGCCGGCAAACAGCTTGAGGATGGCGAGATTGGAATTCGCCTTCATCGCGTAACAGACCAGGGCGTCGTGTCCGCCGCAGGCGGACTGGAACCGGGTCAGCGCTGCGGCGAGGGCCGCCCGGGAATAGACGTAGCAGGGCGTGCCGAACTCGCGCGCGATGGCTTCCAGGGGGACCGACTCGGCACGCAGCGAGCCGTGGCGAAACTCGAACATCGCGCCCAGACTTCCCAGTCTTATTTGTTACTGCTATTGGAGGGCTGTTGCTCGCTACCCTGCTTTGGCGGCAGGACGAGCGCGCCTTTGGAGCCGCAGGCTCCGATCAGCAGGCAAAGAATGATGGCTGAAACTATCCCACGCATGAATGAATTTTAGCACGGGAGCATCCGGTACGAGACCGGTGCAGCGGAGCAATTGGCTCAGAACAACTGGTTCTTGACTTCCTCCGGACTGCGGGTGCCGGCGCCAGCTGGATCGCGTACTTGCGCAGCCGGGATATTCTCGCGATAGAAGTATTCGATCAACTTGCCATCGCTGTCAGCCTGGCCCGTAGCGGGATCGACCTGGACGCTGGCGATACCCTCGGGCGCTTCCTGGAACATCTCGTCCACGCCCTTGAGCGCCTTGCTCGCATAGTTCATCCAGATGGGTAGCGCAGCCATGCTGCCGGTTTCGGTATTGCCGAGTTTGCGCGGCTGGTCGAAACCGATCCAGGCGATTGCCACCATGGTTGGCTGATAACCGGCGAACCATGCGTCGACGAGGTCGTTGGTGGTGCCGGTCTTGCCCGCCAGATCCTTGCGCCCGAGCGACATCGCGCGCGCGCCGGTGCCGTAGCGCACCACATCGTGCAACATGCTGTCCATGATGAAGGCGTTGCGCGCGTCGATCACGCGCAGGCTTTCGTCGCCGGCGCTTGGCGGCTGCGCCTGGGCGAGGATATTCCCGCGGTCGTCGACGATCCGCTGCACCACGTAAGGTTCGATGCGGTAGCCGCCGTTGGCAAATACGGCGTAGCCGCGTGCCATCTGCCAGGGCGTGACCGAGCCGGCGCCCAGCGCCATCGTGAGGTAGGGGGGGTGCTTGTCGGCGTCGAAGCCGAAGCGGGTGACATAGTCCTGCGCGTACTGCGCGCCGATGGCCTGGAGCACGCGGATGGAAACCATGTTCTTCGACTTGGCCAGACCTGTGCGCAGACGCATCGGGCCTTCATACTTGCCGTCGTAGTTATGGGGCTCCCAGGTTTGCCCGCCTGTCTGGGCGGCGTCAACCACTACCGGGGCGTCGTTTACGACCGTAGCCGGGGTGAAGCCTTTTTCCAGCGCTGCCGAATAGATGAATGGCTTGAAGCTCGAACCGGGCTGACGCCAGGCCTGAGTGACGTGGTTGAACTTGCTGCGGTTGAAGTCGAACCCGCCCACCAGAGCGCGCACGCGGCCGTCGATTGGGCTGATCGTGACAAGCGCCGCCTCGGCTTCCGGCAGTTGCAGGATCTGCCAGTTGTGCTTTTCGTCCTTTTGGATGCGGATCAGGGCGCCGCGCCGGATTTTCTTGTTCGGCGCCGCTTTGTCATCGAGCATTTTCTGCGCGAATTTGAGGCCTTCGCCCGCAATTGTCACGACCTCCCCGCCGCGGCGATAGGCGCGTACCTGCTTCGAGCCGGCTTCGAGCACTACCGCGGCGAGCAGGTCGTCGCTGTCGGTTTCCTCCGCCAGCGCCTCGTCCAGGGTATCGTCCGGCTGGCCGTCCTGGGGCAGTTCGATATAGCCTTCGGGTCCGCGGTAGCCATGGCGTTTGTCGTAGTCCAGCACGCCGCGGCGCAACGCGGCGTAGGCGGCCTCCTGATCGGTCTTGGTGATGGTGGTGTAAATACGATAACCCTTGCTATATACGTCGTCCGAAAAGCGCTCGTACAACATCTGCCGCACCATTTCGGCCACGTACTCGGCGCGCAGGGGGTATTCGTTGATTTCATGCTTCACCACAAGCGGCGCGTTCTGCGCTTCGGCAAACTGGCTGTCGTCGAGATGGCCCAGTTCGTGCATGCGCCGCAGCACGTAGAGCTGTCGCTGCTTGGCGCGCTTGGGGTTGACCACCGGGTTGAAGCTGGAAGGGGCCTTGGGCAACCCGGCCAGCATCGCCGCCTCGGCTACATTGATATGCTTCAGCGCCTTGCCGTAGTAAATCTGCGCCGCTGCGGCGAAGCCATAGGCGCGCTGTCCCAGGTAGATCTGGTTG
>CAYIRZ010000048.1:0-12878 GCA_964365845.1 uncultured Streptomycetaceae bacterium | reverse complement strand
GTGCTCAATGAACGACTCGGATTACGAACATGAAAAGCCGGGGAAACGTCAGGGGATGAGGGACCTAAAGGATACATTTCATTTAATGAGGGATGAGGGGAAAGGCGAGAAGCGAGAGCGGTGACCGGTGAGGAGCTTCTAGGGAAACTCTGATCAAGTATAGTTTTGTCATTCCCGCGAAGGCGGGAATCTAGAAGTAGTAGGTCGGCAATCCTTTGCCGACACTCGCACTGGATCCCCGCCTTCGCGGGGATGACTTAATCAGAGGTTTCCTAAGGCTTGGTTTTTCCGCTTACTGCTCACCGCTTACCGCTTACGGATTTTTAAACCGTGCCGCCGACAGTGAGCCCGTCGATTCTCAGCGTCGGCTGCCCGACACCGACCGGCACGCTCTGGCCTTCCTTGCCGCAGGTGCCCACGCCCGGATCGAGCGCCAGATCGTTGCCGATCATCGCCACCCGGGTGAGCGCATCGGGGCCGTTGCCGATCAGCGTCGCGCCTTTTACCGGATAGGTGAGCTTGCCGTCCTTGATCATGTAGGCTTCGGAGGCGGAAAACACGAACTTGCCGCTGGTGATGTCGACCTGACCGCCGCCGAAATTGACGGCATACAGGCCGTTCTTGACCGAAGCGATGATCTCCCGCGGATCGCTGCTGCCATTGAGCATATAAGTGTTGGTCATGCGCGGCATCGGGATGTGCGCGTACGACTCGCGCCGGCCGTTACCGGTGGGCGCGACCTTCATCAGTCTCGCATTGAGACTGTCTTGCAGATAGCTTTTCAATACGCCGTTCTCGATCAGCACGTTGCACTGCGTCGGGTTGCCTTCGTCGTCGATATTGAGCGAGCCGCGCCGCTTCGCGAGGGTGCCGTCATCGACCACCGTGACGCCGGGTGCGGCGACGCGTTCACCGACACGGCCGCTGAAAGCGGAGGTGCCCTTGCGGTTGAAATCGCCTTCGAGGCCATGACCGATCGCTTCGTGCAGCAGCACGCCGGGCCAGCCGGGCCCCAGCACCACGGTCATGGTGCCCGCCGGCGCCGGCCGCGCATCAAGATTGATGAGCGCCTGGTCCACCGCCTTTTTGGCGTAGTCCTGCAGCACCGCGTCGGTAAAGTAGGCGTAGTCGAAACGTCCGCCGCCGCCGGCGCTGCCCTGCTCGCGTTTGCCGCCCGCCTCGACAATGACTTGCAAGGAGAGCCGCACCATGGGCCGCACATCGGCGGCAAGCACGCCATCGCTGCGCGCGACCAGCACGACTTCGTATTCGCCGGCAAGATAAGCCATGACCTGGGTCACGCGCCGGTCAAGCGCGCGCGCATGGCGCTCCAGCTTTTCCAGAAGCGACACCTTGTCCTGGGCATCGAGGCTGGCGAGCGGATCATGCGGCAGATACAGATTGTGTCCGGTGCCGCGTTTTGCCACCTGCGCCGATCCGCCTTGCCCCTGACGCGCGATCGCGCGCGTCGTTTGCGCTGCCGAGTTGAGCGCATCGAGACTGATGTCATCGGAGAATGCAAAGGCGGTTTTCTCGCCGCTCACCGCGCGCACGCCCACGCCCTGGTCGATGCTGAAGCTGCCGGACTTGACGATGCCTTCCTCGATGCTCCACGACTCGCTGCGGCTGTACTGGAAATACAGATCAGCGTAATCGACGCGGTGCGCCATGATCTGGCTGAATACCGTCTGCAGCCGGTTATCGTCGAGCGCGTAGGGAGCAAGCAGCATGGCGTTCGCCGTGGCATACGCGGTTTCAAGTTCCGGGTTTGAGGTTTGGGGTTTCAGCATCGGCGTATGGTCCGATGCGAGAGCGCCGGCAGACTCTGCCGCAGGCGCTTGAGATGGGCGAGATTGACACCGCCGATCACCACGCCGGAACCGCGCGGCAGGCGGTCGAGCACCACGCCCCACGGATCGACGATCATGGAATCGCCGTGCGTCTCGCGCCCGTTCAGATGGTAGCCGCCCTGCGCCGGCGCCAGCACATACGCCAGGTTCTCGATGGCGCGCGCCCGGACCAGGGTTTCCCAATGTGACTTGCCGGTAGTCTCGGTGAAGGCCGATGGCACGAGGATGATGTCGACCTCCTTCATTGCGCGATAGAGTTCGGGAAAGCGCAGGTCGTAGCAGATCGAAAGCCCCAGCCGCCCCACCGGCGAATCGACAGTGACCACATCGCGGCCCGGTTCGATGGTGCGTTCTTCGCTATATTGCTCTTCGCCCATCTTGAAGCCGAAGAGATGAATTTTGTCGTAGCGCGCGGCAAGCTTGCCCTTGTCGTCGAAGACCAGGCAACTGTTGCGCACCTTGTTCTTGGCCGAGGCCGCCAGCGGCACCGAACCCCCAACCAGCCAGATCTTGTGTTTTTTCGCCGTAGCCGACAGGAAGGCCTGTATCTGGCCTTTGCCTTCCTCCTCGCGTATCGCCACCTTGTCGCCGTCACGCATGCCCATGATGCCGAAGTACTCGGGCAGCGCGACGAGCTTTGCCCCCCTATCCACGGCAATTTCAATGAGTCGCCGCGCTTCATTCAGGTTGCCCTCGACATTGGGCCCCGACGCCATCTGCACCGCCGCAATCCGCGCCACGCCCGGCTGCGATTTGGCGTCTTTGACGACGTGCGGTTTTGCCTGACCGAAAGAGGAACGCGGTTTAGGGCTCATTTCTTAACTTCGATTTTCAATGGTTCGCCTGGTTTCAAATCGCTTCTCAGGCTGACGCGCTCGCTGCCGACAGCCAGCGCCACCAGCCAGGCGCGCAACTCTTCGGCCTGCAGCGAGGGTTCCTGCCCCACGGCATGATGGATGACGAGGCTTGCGCCGGGCCGCGCCAGATAAGCATTGACGGCCTGTTTCACGGCCGGCTGATCGAGCACGGCCTGACCGCTGCGCGGACGGTCCCACAACTCAAGCGGGACCGGAAACGTTTCCTGGGCGAGGGTGGAAACCGCCACGCCCATCAACCCCATACCGACAACCGATATTAACACGATCTTCACTGCGCTTTTCCCTGTTGCGACCCGCCCTGACGTTCGGTCTTCGACACCTGCGGATCAGCCCAGGTTCCGGTCACGTCGTATTCATACGATGCCATCTGATCAAGCGGGTCTTTCAACATCTTCTGCGCCAGGAAAGCGGCGACCCCCGCGATCGGACCGCCGATCAGCGCGCCAGCAATCGAAACGCTGTCGCTCAAGCTCGGCGTGATTCGCACGCGCAGCTTCTGGGTCTCCTGCGCCAGATTGACGTCCCCGCTCATCACTACATGCGCCGCCGGGCCACGGATCCGGAAATTGTCGGTCGTCGCTATGCCGCGGCTGATATTTACGCCACCGAGAATTTCATCGAACGCGAAGCCTTCACTGAAGATGTCGCGAAAATCGAGCGTAATGCGGCGCGGCAGCGCCTGCAGGCTCAGAATGCCGAGCAGCTTGCCGATGCCCGGCTCGAGCTTGACGAACTGCCCCTTGGCTGCCTCCAGCACGAGATTACCCGACAATGCCGGATAATCGAAATCCTGCGGGCTGCCCGGCCAGGACAGCGAACCATGCAGCTTGGCAGTGCCGCGGCGCACGCCCTCCGGATAGCCGAGGCGCGACAGCAACTTGCCGATATCGCCGGCTTCGAGCTGGATATTGACCTGGGTGCGCGGTTGATTGAGCCAGTTCTGCCATGCCCCATCGACAGTAAACGTGCTGTCCGGGTTGGTGATGCGCAGCTTCTCGATGCGCCAGTCGCGTTCTTCGGAAACCGCATTCAGCTCCAGCTTGCCGAGTTGCTTGTCCTTGACCTGGAACTGGTCGGCAATGATATCGAGCGACGGCAGCTCCCGTTTCCTGTCCGGCGCCGGCTGCGCCGGGCCTGCGGTCGCATCCTTCGCAACGGGTGGGATGACCAGCTTCTTGAGGCGTGCCGTAAGCTTGCCGCGCCCCTGCGGCTGCCAGGTCGCGCCGCCTTCAAACTCGCGCCCGGCAACAGTCGAGCGCCAGACACCGCCCTGCAGCGTGCTGTTGAGCACGACGTCGTGAAAGCGCCGGTTGAACGCATCGAGCGCATCGATTTTGAGATCGATGCCAGAATATTCGATCTTGATGTCGTCCATGCCCTGGCCGGCCAGCGCCATCCAGCGGTCGACATTCAGGCTGTTGAGCGCACCACTGATCAACACGCCATCGCGCTCGGGTGCCGCCGCGGCGCCCCCTCCCAAACGAATGTTACCGCGGCGGATGATGCTGCGACCGCCTTCGATTCGCCGCTGCAGGCTGGCGCTCAGGATATCGCCATACGATAGGATGATCTGGTCCTGCTGCGGGCCCGTGAATTTCCGCTCGTAGCGCAGCGGCACTATTTCGCCGGCGCTCTTGGCCAACGGCGCCGGCAGATCGGAGGCCACGCCCTGCAAATTCGATTCAATCACAAGATCGGCGAGTTTTTTGCGCAGCACGAACGTGCCGCGCCAGTCCGCCGCTCCGCGCAGACTCGGCAGCAAAGCGGAAGCGCCGCCGGCCCGCCGCAAGTTATCGATGTTGGCGCGCCCCGACAAAACCATACTTACCGTCGCATCACGCTGAGTGGCAACGGCAATCGAGACCGGCCCGCCGAAAAACATTCCGGTCGCATTCTGCGCGCGCACCGAGGATTCGGTGAACTCCAGCCGCCCGTTGAGCTGCTCGACCGGCGGCAGATTATCATCGCCAGTGATGGTATTGTTGATGAACTGATAGCTGCCGGCAATCTTGCTCTTGCCGACCGCGCGCAGCGGAATTTCGAGCTTGAGCGCGAGGTTGCCGTTGCCCTGGGCCTTCATGCCTTCCGTAAAGCGGTCGATCATGCCGGTCACCGGGCTTTTCTCGATGAACGAGAGAAACTCGCCCGTCGGCCCTCCGGCTTCTCCGGCAATGCGCAGGACCTTGTCAGGGCCCGTCAGATCGGGAATCTCGGCATGGACCTTGCCCAACCTGGCGCCGAGAATCGCGCCTTGGCGCGCAAACACGTCCATGCGCCTGCCGCGAAAATTCAAGTCACCGGCGATATTTTCGATTTTCGGCCAGTTCTCTCCATAAATGATCACTCCGCCCGTGATCTTGGCCAGGACCTGAAACACGCCACCTTTGCCCTCGGGAAACGGAAAGTCGTCGAGATTGCCCTTGAGCCGCAGCGCCACGTCGTTGGACTGACCGGCCAGGAATGCCCGGTCGAGCCAGTTGCGCGTGGCTTCACCCACTGCCAGCGGGATATAGCGGCTGGCGTAACGGGCGTCGGCACGCGTCAGATTCCCGGTGAGATCGAGCGCGCCTTTGCTGCCGGGCAAGGTGCGATAGTTGCCGAACAGGGTGCCGGCAACATGTTGATTTGAAAACGAAATGCTGTTCATCTTTAACTCGGTATCATCACCGCTGCGCGACCAGGCGATCTGCGCGGCAAGCGCATCGAACTGCAGCGGATCACGGAACACCAGGGGCATATCGACCGTCGCAACG
The DNA here is from genome assembly GCA_964365845.1 of uncultured Streptomycetaceae bacterium. GTDB lineage: Bacteria > Pseudomonadota > Gammaproteobacteria > Burkholderiales > SG8-41 > CAKKQX01. The sequence continues at coordinate 7,397 of CAYIRZ010000048.1, read as the reverse complement.
TTGGCATTGAGAAAGAGCGTGCCCGTCTTTTCGTTGCCGTCGATGTTGCCGCTGATGCCGGAAAAGCCGGGAATCTTGCCAAGGCGGCTCATCGCAAGATCATGAAAGCGGCCGCGCAAGCTGTATTGGCTGGGCTGCCGCCACTCACCGCTCCAGCGCGCCACAACGTCGTAGAGGCTACCCTTGGGAGCCAGGTCCACCAACTGTTTCCGAAGTTCGGCAGCGAGCGGCAGACGGTCGGCCAGCGCCACCAGCGGCTGTAAATTAAGCGCATTAGCCTGCAACTCGCCACGCGCCGGTTTGTGATCTTTACCCTCCACGAGGCGCAACAGGAAATCCATCGGCTGCAAGACGGGCCCGCCCTGTGTCGTAAGCGACAGCCTGGTGGTCGAAAACACTTCTTCCCCCGCCGCTATTTTCCATGCAATCCGGCCCGACAGTTCGGTCAGATCAAGCTCGGGCAAGTCCTTGGCAAGCCGGGTTATGACATCAGCAAGCCGCACATCGGCGATGATCTCCCCGAGTTGATTGTGGCTGAACCCCAGCCATAACCGCACTGCACCAGCGCCCCGCGGAATTTCGATCGGGAACGGCACCCAGGTGCGCCACGCCGCGATGTCGGCATAATCGAGCTGCACGAAAAAACTGCCGTTCCAATCCGACAGCACTTTGACGGTTTCGCCGCTGAGATCGCCGCGGATGTCGAGCGGCCCGGCAAGCTGTTGCGGCGGTATTGCGCGCAGGCCGAAACGGTGCCGGTCGCCGCGGTTCACGACCTGCAGTTGGACTTGCTTCAAATCGAGCTGCGGCGCGCCGCGCATCTCGTCGAGCCAGGACAGGGTGGCATCGCGCACCACGATCTCGGGCTGCCGCAGCAGCCAGTCCGCAATGCCGTCGCCTTCTTCCGGCTTGCGGGTCATCGCGATGCCGGCGACCCAGATCATGGCGTTTGCGTCGCGCCTGATATTGAGCACCGGCCGGTGCAGTTCAAGCGAGTAGAGTCTGAGATCGAATGTCGCGAGCGACAGCCACGACAGCGTGCCGTCGATGCGGGGAAGCTCGAGCGCCGGCTGCCCCCCGGCATCGAATACGGAGACGTTCTCGAGCACGAGTTGGGGACGCATGCTGTCCCAGTTGGCGGAAATTTTGCCGATGGTGATGCGTTGATTCGCGGCCTGGCTGACGGCCTGCGCAATGTCCTCGCGATACTGCCCGATATTGGGCAACACCCAATAGCGCAGGCTCAGCACGATGGCGGCAAACGCAAAGCCGGCACCCAGCACGACCCATGTCAGTATGCGGTAGAACCAGATCGAACTGACGTGCAGCCATTTCAACTTATCGGAAATCGGCACGTTTTTGCCTGAAAATTGAAAAAATGCGATAGTCAAACAACAATTTAGCCATTTTAACGCGTTTGCCCTATGGAATTGAAATTGAATAACGCCCCGCCCCCGGCCGCGGCCGACCCGGCGCTGGATGCCGCCCGCGGTTTCAGCCGTTACGCCCGCTTTTTACTGGATGCCGAGCCCCAGCTCGCAGCCGCGGCGGGAACGGAAAAGCCGTTCACGGGCGGGGAAATGCGCGCGCTGCTCGACGCGCATCCCGCAACCGACGAACCGGCATTGCAGCGCGCGCTGCGCATACTGCGCAAACGAGTGATGCTGCGGCTGATTGCCCGCGATATTGGCGGACTTGCCGATCTCGACGAAGTCGTCGCCACGGTCACGGCACTGGCCGAGATCACGATCGCTGCCGCGCTTTCGCAACTCGACCGCGGGCTCACGGAACGACATGGCCGGCCGCTGGGCGCCGCCAGCGGCACGGCCCAGCAGTTGCACGTGGTCGGCATGGGCAAGCTGGGCGGCCGCGAACTGAACGCCTCTTCCGACATCGACCTCATTTTCGTCTATCCGGAGGAAGGCGAGACCGACGGCAACCCGCCTTTGAGCAATCAAGAGTATTTCACGCGACTTGCACGCCGGCTGATCGCCGCGCTGAACGAAATCACCGCCGATGGTTACGTGTTCCGGGTCGACATGCGGCTGCGGCCGTATGGCGACAGCGGCCCGCTGGTGACGAGCTTCGACATGCTGGAAAACTATCTCATTACCCAGGGCCGGGAATGGGAACGCTATGCCTGGATCAAGGGCCGGCCGGTTACCGGCGATCGCGGCGGCGAGTTGCTGGAACTCGTGCGTCCCTTCATCTACCGCCGCCATCTCGACTACAGCGTGTTCGCATCGCTACGCGAGCTGCACCGCCAGATCCGGCGCGAAGTCGAGCGCCGCGACATGCTCGACGACATCAAGCTCGGGCCCGGCGGCATCCGCGAAATCGAGTTCATCGTCCAGGTGTTCCAGTTGATACGCGGCGGCCGCGATCCGGCGTTGAGACAGCAACCGACACTGGTGGTGCTGCCGCTGCTGGCCGAGCGCAACCTGCTCCCCGGCCCCGCGGTGGCCGAACTGCGCGAAGCCTATGTATTTCTGCGCAACCTCGAGCATCGCCTGCAATATCTTGACGACCGGCAGACCCAGTCGCTGCCGCAGGAGGATGCCGAGCGCGCGCTGGTGGCGCAAAGCCTGGGATTTCCCGACTATGCCGGGATGCTGGCGACGCTCAACCGTCATCGCGGCCACGTCAGCCGCCACTTCGACCAGATCTTTATTGCCGCCCCTCACGAGCAGCATGCGCTTGCCGGCCTGTGGCACGACAGCGGCGACGAGGCCAATGCTGAACGGGGCATGACGCAACTTGGCGCGCTGGGTTACAGCCACGTGGCCGACCTGCAGCACAGATTGCAGGCGCTGCGGGGAAGCAGCCGCTATCGCCAGATGCCCGCAACCAGTCAATCGCGTCTCGACCGGCTGGTGCCGCTCGCCATCGAAACGGCGGCAGCCCAGGCCGGCCCCGACGCAACGCTCGAGCGCATTCTGCAATTGCTGGAAAGCGTGAGCCGTCGCGAATCCTACCTGGCGATGCTCGAAGAATATCCGCTGGCGCTGTCGCGGCTCGCCGAACTGATGAGCGCCAGCCCCTGGGTCGCGCAGTACCTGACGCAGCACCCGATCCTGCTCGACGAGCTGCTCGATACCCGCACCCTCTACGCGGCACCCGACTGGCCGGAGTTGCGGCGCATGCTTCATGTCCAGCTCGACGATGCCGCCGACGACATCGAAAAGCAGATGGACTTGCTGCGCCATTTCAAGCATGCGCAGACGATGCGGCTGGTGGCACAGGACCTCGCCGGCACGCTGCCGCTGGAAACACTGAGCGACCATCTGTCCGATCTGGCGTGCCTGATTCTGGACGAAGTGCTGCATCTGGCCTGGTCCGGGCTGCGCCAGCGGCACCGCGATGAGCCCGCCTTCGCCATCGTCGGTTACGGCAAGCTGGGCGGCAAGGAACTCGGTTATGCATCCGACCTCGACCTCGTTTTTCTCTACGACGACAGCGCACCCGAGGCCCCCGTAAACTACGCGCGGCTCGCGCAACGCATCAACAACTGGATCACCAGCGCCACCCCCGCCGGCGTGCTTTACGACACCGATCTGAGGCTGCGGCCGGACGGCGTCAGCGGCCTGCTGGTCAGCCCGCTCGAAAGCTTCAGGGAATACCAGACGAAACAGGCATGGGTATGGGAACATCAGGCGCTCACCCGCGCCCGCTTTGCTGCCGGTAATCCGGCGATCGGGCGCGAATTCGAGGCGCTGCGCATAGCGGTCCTGCGCCAGCAACGCGACCTCGCCGCGCTGCGCGGCGAAGTGGTTGCCATGCGCCAGAAAATGCTCGAGGCGCATCCGAATACGAGCAAACTGTTTGATCTCAAGCATGACCGCGGCGGCATCATCGATGTCGAGTTCATCGTGCAATATCTGGTATTGGGCCACTCCCACGCCCATGCCGAACTCACCGGCAATATCGGCAATCTGGCGCTGCTCAAGCTCGCGGCACGCCTGGGCCTGATCCAGGAAGCGGCAGCGCTGGCCGTGCATGACGCCTACCGCCGTTTCCGGCAACTGCAGCACAGCCTGCGCCTGCAGGGGGAAACCTATGCGCGGGTGCCCCCTGAAACCGTGAGCGAAGCAATACGCGCTGTTCTGGATCTGTGGGAAGAAGTGCTTGCCGGCGACGGACCCGCGGCTACTGTATCCCGCTAGCAGCTTGTCGGGCTTTGCCCCACAAGCTGCTAGAATGCAGGTTTTGTCCGATGGAGTGTTCACATGTCAATGGCTGATCGCGACGGGCAGATCTGGTATGACGGCAAGCTCGTGCCCTGGCGCAACGCCACGACCCATGTCCTGACCCACACCCTGCACTATGGCATGGGCGTGTTTGAAGGCGTGCGCGCCTACAAAACAGCAAACGGCACCGCGATTTTCCGGCTGCGCGAACACACCGACCGCCTGTTCCGCTCCGCCCACATCAACGGCATGAAACTGCCGTACGACAAGACAACCCTGATCGAAGCACAGAAAGAAGTGGTGCGCGCTAACAATCTCGAAGCGTGCTATCTACGCCCGATCGCGTTCTATGGCTCGGAAGCCATGGGCATTTCGGCCAAGAACGTATCGGTGCATATCGCGATCGCGGCCTGGCCGTGGGGCGCCTATCTGGGGCCGGACGCGCTCGAGCGCGGCATCCGCGTCAAGACTTCCTCATACGCGCGCCATCACGTCAATGTCACCATGTGCGGCGCCAAATCCGTCGGCACTTACATGAACTCGATCCTCGCGCACCAGGAAGTGGCGCAGGACGGCTATGACGAGGCGCTGCTGCTCGATGTCGACGGCTTTGTCGCCGAAGGCTCGGGCGAGAACATCTTCATCGTCAGGAACGGCGTGCTCTACGAACCCGAACTCACTTCGGCGCTCGAAGGCATTACGCGCGACGCGGTGGTCAGGATTGCCGGGGATTTCGGCATCCCGGTAATGGCCAAGCGCATCACGCGCGACCAGGTCTACGTGGCGGACGAAGCCTTTTTCACCGGCACGGCGGCGGAGGTCACGCCGATCCGTGAACTCGACAATCGCATGATTGGCGAAGGCCGCCGCGGGCCGATCACCGAAAAGCTGCAAAAGACTTTTTTCGACTGCGTCACCGGCAAGTCGGATAAATACCGCGACTGGCTGACGCCGGTTGCCAAGAGCTAGATAAGAGCGACCATGTCAGACCAGAAAACAGCCAACAAAGCACGGCACATCGAGGTCACCGCGGACGACCTGCCGTTGCACTGCCCGATGCCGTCGATGCTGCTGTGGAATGCGCATCCGCGCGTGTTCCTGCCGATCGAGAACACCGGCGAGGCGCTGTGTCCGTATTGCGGCACCAAATACACGCTCAAGGGCGGCGCCACGGCGCGCGGACATTAGCCGCGCGCCGAATGTTGAGTTTTGAGTGCTTAGTGTTGAGTTCATCGAGCTGAAAAACGGTTCTTAACTCACAACTCAAAATTCAACACTCAACACTCAACACTCGACGGGCGGGGCATCAACCGTATGACAAAAGTGCTTGTCGTAGGCCCGTCGTGGGTGGGAGACATGGTGCTGGCCCAGCCCCTGTTCAAACTCCTGCACCAGAAACATCCTGACCTGGCATTGGATGTGCTTGCGCCGCAGTGGACGTTGCCGCTCTTGCAGCGCATGCCCGAGGTGCGGCGTGCCATCCCCAATCCCTTTGATCACGGCGACCTGAAGCTTATCGAGCGTCGACGGCTCGGCGTCAGTCTGGCCGCCGAAGGCTACCATCAAGCCATCGTGCTCCCCAATTCCTTGAAGTCGGCGCTAGTGCCTTTTTTCGCCGGCATACCGCTGCGCACCGGCTATCTGGGCGAATTGCGCTGGGGGCTTTTGAACGATGCGCGCCACCTCGACGAGCACGCGCTGCCGCTGATGGTTGAACGGTTCGCCGCCCTGGCGGGCGCGGCCGGAGAACCGCTCAAGCTCCCCTTGCCGCCGGCGCACCTGAAGATCGATGAAAACGGCCGCCTCGCGGTTTTGCATAAGCTCGCACTGGAGCCGCGACGGCCGGTCGTCGTGCTGTGTCCCGGAGCCGAGTACGGGCCGGCCAAGCGCTGGCCGGCAAAGTATTTCGCTGAACTTGCGCAACATTTCAGGTCCCGCGGTTGCGAGGTGTGGCTCATCGGTTCCGCCAAGGATGCTGCGCTCGGAACCGAAATCTCCGCGCTGTGCGGTGATTCATGTCTCGACCTGTGCGGCAAAACCACGCTCGATGAGGCGGTGGACCTGCTGGCTACCGCCCAACTCGTCATCAGCAACGATTCCGGTCTGATGCACGTTGCTGCCGCGCTCGCCAAACCGCTCGTCGCGCTCTACGGTTCGAGCAGCCCGGCATTCACGCCCCCGTTATCGCGCAGCGCCAGGATTCTCAAGCTCGATCTGCCATGCAGCCCGTGCTTCGGGCGCGAATGCCCGCTCGGGCATTTCAATTGCATGATGCAGCTCACACCGGACCGGGTACTCGAGGCTGTTGATTTTGATAAAATCCGGCCATGACGTGGCGCCGGTATACGCCGCAACACAAAGATGCCTCAAGTGAAAAAAATGCTTTTCCCCACCTCTCAGGATGCCGAAGCGGCGTTTTACGAGGCATTTGCCAAGTGCGACCTGGACGGAATGATGGCGGTTTGGGCCGACGACGATGAAATTTACTGCGTTCATCCGCATGGTGGTCGCTTCAGCGGTGTCGCGCAGGTCCGCGAAGCGTGGCGGCAGATGTTCACCAGCGGACAGACTCTGCATTTCCAGCTGCGCGAGCAGCAATACCTGAGCGGCATGATGCTGTCGGTTCACAGCGTCTATGAGCACATCGTGGTCGCAGGCGAAACCCGCACGCGCAACCCCATGATCGCAACCAATATCTACCTCAGGACCGAACAGGGCTGGCGCATGGTGGCGCATCACGCTTCCCCCGCGCCGGCAACCGCCGAGATCGAACCGCAGCGCGCCGCCAAAACGCTGCACTGATCATGTCGCACATAATATGGACTTTTTCTGTGCCGCGGTCCTGGTCTGGCTTGGTTTTTGACATTTCAAACGAAGAGGACAGTAATGATTACAAACGATTTTGGAAATCCCGATGTGATCGTCGTCGGCGCCGGCAATGCCGCCGCCTGCGCTGCGCTTGCCGCACGCGAAAACGGCGCCTCCGTCATCATGCTCGAGGCCGCTCCGGTCGAAGAATGCGGCGGCAACAGCCGCTACACGGCCGGCCTCATGCGCGTGGCGTTCAACGGCCTCGATGACCTGGAACAGATCATTCCCGACCTCAGCGAAGCCGAGAAGGAGTCCGACTTCGGCACCTATACCACCGATCAGTACTTCGACGACATGGGACGCATCACCCAGTACCGCACCGATCCCGATCTGTGCGAG
>CAYIRZ010000047.1:0-12888 GCA_964365845.1 uncultured Streptomycetaceae bacterium | reverse complement strand
CCGTCACGATCCATCACCATCACTCAAAATGCCGCAAATTTCAACGAACTGCTAGTCCCATTATGCCGCAAGCAGCACCATTTCAAAATCCGCCTTGGCGATCCCGCACTCGGGGCAGGCCCAGTCTTCCGGGATGTCTTCCCAGCGCGTGCCGGCGGCGATGCCTTCTTCAGGCAGTCCTTTGGCTTCGTCGTAGATGAAGCCGCATACGATGCATTCCCATTTTCTCATCTGAATTTCCTTTTCGTGGTTACCGCTTTCCGCTTACTGCTTACCGTTCACGTCCGCAGCACTTAGCTGCGGACCTTCGCGAGCGTCGCCTTGTAGTGGTTGGCATGGCGCTCTTCGACTTTGGCCAGCGCGGCGAAGCGTTTTGCCGCTTTGGCGAGCATCTGGCTGAAGCGCGCGGCGTGCTCTTTCGATTCCTCGATCTGTTCGTCCATTTCCTTGACTGCTGCGTGATTGCCTTCCTGCTCGGCCAGATGGCGGAAATTCGGATACATCTCGGTGTACTCGTAGACCTCGCCCGCGATTGCCATGTCCAGGCACTTCGCCGGATTCATCTCGACCGGCGGGTAGAGCAGGTCGAGGTGGCCGAACGCGTGCTGCACTTCCTGCGCCGCGGTTTCCTCGAACACCTTTGCCGTTTCCGCGTCGCCCTGCGCGCGGCAGATCTTTGCAAAATACATGTACTTGATATGCGCCATCGATTCGCCGGCAAATGCCGCTTCGATGTTTTTTACCGTTACCGATTCCGGTTTCATGTGTGTCTCCTTGGGTATGAAGATTTCGCGTCGATCACGCTTGGGAGCCATCTTAGGCGGCCGGTATTTATTAATCCAATTGATTATAAAAATATAATCAATAGCCATTGACTATCGAAGCGGACGCTCCGGGGCCGGGTTGAGCGGGGGTTCCCGAATCAGGTCCGCTTATTCGTTTATCAAAAGAACTGTTTGGATATACCCGGACTTTTTTCTCACAATGGCCCGAAAATGAGGCGGTGTCTGCGGCGGCTGCCTCGTGAAAAAAACCGGCCGCAACCGCATGGAGGAGACCGTGATGCTGCGTACAGCATATTCGTCTTTGCCTTCCAGCCTGCTGCAGCGAGGGACGGGCTTTTGCAGCCCGGCCCAGTCATTCCCGGAGCATGTCACTCTCGAGCATCCTGCGATCGACGTCATGACGGATCTGCGGCGCGTCAGTGCCGTTGTGATCCGCCCGATCGACAGCGTCGACGAAGCGCACAAAAGAATGATTCAACGCGGCGTGCGCTTGTTGCTGGTGCTGGATCACGATCGCAAAGTCACGGGCCTGATTACGGCGACCGACATCCTGGGCGAAAAGCCGATGAGGGTGGTCGCCCAGCGTGGCTGCAAACGCGAGGAAATCCTGGTGAGCGACATCATGACGCCTCAGGAGCGCCTGGAAGTGCTGGACATGAACGACATCTGCAGTGCCAAAGTGGGTCATGTCGTGGCGACGCTGAAGGCGTCCGGGCGGCAGCACGCGATGGTGGCCGAGCGGGATCCGCAAGGCGAGGCGACGGTGCGCGGTTTGTTTTCCTCGACCCAGATTGCGCGCCAGCTCGGAGTGACCATCCAGACGACGGAAATCGCCCGGACTTTTTCCGAGATCGAGTCGCTGCTGGTGGTTTGAAGCGCAACCCGGTGGCGGGTGCCGCGTTCCGATCAGGGCGCGGCGCAATTAACCGGCAGCCTGTCGGACTTGGCCCCATTCACCGGAGCGCGCAGCGTTAACGGATCGCTGTTGATCAACGCTTCGGCGACAGGCTGCTTGAGAAAGTCGTCAGGAGGGGACATGAGATTGATATTGCTGGGACCGCCGGGCGTGGGCAAGGGCACACAGGCAGGCTTCATCGTCAAGCGCTATGGTATCCCGCAGATTTCCACCGGCGACATGCTGCGCGCGGCGGTAAGCCAGGGCAATGCGCTGGGGCAGGCGGCGAAATGTTACATGGATCGCGGCGGACTCGTTCCCGATGGCATCATCATCGATCTGGTCAAGGACAGGATCCGGCAGCCGGACTGCGGCGCCGGGTTTCAGCTTGACGGTTTCCCCCGCACGATTCCCCAGGCCGAAGCGATGACGGCGGCGGGGATAGACGTCGACTTCGTCGTCGAATTCTGGCTGGACGACGAGGAGTTGCTCAAGCGCAGCAGCGGGCGTCTCGTGCATCCGCCATCCGGACGCACCTACCATGTGTTATTCAATCCGCCCAGGGTTGCAGGCAAGGACGACGTCACCGGCGAGGATCTGGTGCAGCGCGTTGATGACCGGGTGGATACGGCGAAAAAGCGGCTGGATGTCTACAAACTGCACGCCGGCGCGCTGGTCGATTATTACTCCCGGCGCGCCGCCAGCGGGGAGCCGCGCGCGCCGAAGTACCTGAGAATATCCGCCGCCGACCCTCTGCAGCAGGTGCGGGAGCAGCTGTTTGCGGCGATCGACAAATGCGCCGCCACGATGGGTTGAGACGCGGAGGCCGGCTGAACCTCCGCCCCGTCAGCCGGCAGTATCGGGTTTCGCGTCAGGCAGCATGATTACCCCGGGCAGCTTGCAGGCGAGAATGGCTTCGCGTACTGCCCCCATTGCGCGCGGCCGCGGGAAGCTTCTGCGCCAGGCAAGCGCCACGCGCCGGCTGGGCTCCGGGCTTGCAAACGGCCGCACCGCAGTGAGCCTGTTTTCCGTTGTTTTCGCTTCGGCGGCGCTGGACGGCAACACCGTAATGCCGGCGCCCGAGGCGACCATGTGACGGATGGTTTCGAGGGAACTGCCCTCGAGGCTTTGCTGGAGGCTGTCGTTGGTCGCGCGCGTGACGCCCGAGCAGGTCTGCAACACCTGATCGCGGAAGCAGTTGCCGCTCGAGAGCAGCAGCAGGTTTTCACGGCACAGGTCGGCGGCGGGAATGCGCGCTTTCTTTGCCCACGCGTGATCCGCGGGCATGACCACGCGAAACGGTTCGTCATAGACCGCCTGCGTGACAATACCGGGCTCCGCGAATGGCAGCGACAGGATGATCAGGTCGAGATCGCCGTTCTTGAGCATCCCGGCCAGCTTCGCCGTGAAATTCTCCTGAATCAGCAGCGGCATTTTCGGCGCGCGCTTGTGCAGCAGGGGGATCAGTTGCGGCATCAGATAGGGGCCGATAGTGTAGATCGCGCCGAAGCGCAGCGGACCGGCAAGCTCGTCCTTGCCCTGCGCCGCGAGGTGCTTGATCACGTCGGTTTCTTCCAGCACGCGTTGCGCCTGCTCGACGACGCGTTGCCCCACCGGAGTCACCGTAACCTCCGTGGCGCCGCGCTCGAACAACGCGATGCCGAGTTCGTCTTCGAGTTTCTTGATCGCGACCGACAGTGTCGGCTGGCTGACGAAACACTTTTCCGCGGCGCGGCCGAAGTGCCGTTCGCGCGCGACCGCGACGATGTATTTCAGTTCCGTGAGCGTCATGCCGGGATTCTACAGTCTGTATTCCGAACCTGCGGCATCAGCGCCGGCCGGGGATGGCCCAAGCTTCTTCCTTGGACACGCCGGGCGGGGGCGTGAACAGGATCTGGGACTCGTTTTTGAGTTTTTCGGCGCCGCCCCAAAAGTCTGCCGCCGCGCGCTGATCGGCCTTGGCGCGCATGTCCACCGTCTCCGGATCGCAGATCGCGCGCAGATATGTCTCCAGCCGTCGCGCGGCGTCCAGGCCGCTGCCGTCGGCGACGAGGTCGCGCGTCTCGTCCGGGTCGCGTCCAAGGTCGAACAGCTGTGCCGGCATGCCGACGTGATAGATGAGCTTCAGGTTGCCTTCGCGCACGACGAAGGCGCCGGCCTTCGAGCCCTGCGCGTGGTACTCAGCAAACATGATCCGTTCGGTTTCCTTGCCGCTGACCGCCGGCCACAGGTCCATGCCGGGCAGGTCGCGGTCAGCATCTGCGAGCTGCGCTCCGGCTCCGGCGACGAGCGTCGGAAACAGGTCGACGTGCGAAGTGAGTTGCCGCACCACGCGGCCCTGTGGCACGCCGGGTCCCGAGATGAGCAGCGGCACTCGGATCGCGCCTTCGTAGAGGTTTTTCTTGCCGAAAATGCCCTGCGCGCCGAACAGTTCACCATGATCGCTGGTGTAGGCGATGCGCGTGGCCTCGATCAGTCCCAGTTCTTCCGCAGTCTTGAGTACGATGCCAATCTGTTCGTCGAGATGGGTGATGAGCCCGAAGTAGCCGGCGGCGATGCGCCTGAGCGCCGTCTCGTCGGTCATCACGCGCATGCCGTCCATGTAGCGCAGGTACTCCGCTGCAGGATGCTCGGGACGTTCGCCAATGCGGAAAGCCGGCGGCAGCGGCATGTCGCGCTCGGGGTAGAGGTCGTAGAAGCGCTGCGGCACGGTGAACGGCGGGTGGGCGCTGATGTAGGACACGAACAGCACCCACGGCTTGTCCTGTTTCACCGTGTGCCGTTTCAGCCACTCGACGGCTTTTTCCGTGATCTTGCGGTCGTAGTCTTGGTAGTGGGTCGTGCCGACACCCGAGCGCTCCATATAGAGCTTCCAGAAGCTGCCGTCTTCCTTCGGCGGTTCGAGGCCGTAGCCGCGCAGCAGATTCTTGATCGCACCCTTGCCCTCGTGCAGGTGCATGGGCACGATTTCCTCGGTGAAGCCGTTGTCGTCTTCCGGGCTGCGGAAATGCAGTTTGCCGACCGCGGTCACGTTGTGGCCCTGCTCGCGCAGCCGGTGGTGCCAGGTCGGCACGCGGCCGTCATAGGTGAGCGCGTTGTCCCAGTAGCCGGTCTGGTGCGGGTAGCGGCCGGTGGCGAGACTGGAGCGCGACGGGCAGCACAGCGGGCTGGTGCAGTAGGCGTTGGCGAAACGCACGCCGTCCGCTGCGATGCGGTCCATGTTTGGGGTTTTGACGTAAGGATGTCCTTGACAGCCCACCAGATGGCCGTTGTGGTTGTCCGACATGAAGAACAGAAGATTGGCTGGCTGCACCATGGCGCGCTCCTAAAAAATACTTTGAAAATAAATAGATATATTCGACCGTCAGTCGAGTGTGATGCCGGCTTTCTTGCCGACGTTGGCGATGCGGCTGCGCTCGGCTTTCATGAAGGCGACGAATTCGGCCGGCGATTCCGGGCTGGGGGTCGCGCCATTCTTGTTCATGAGCGCCTTCACATCGGGCGCGTTGAGCGCGGTCATGAGCTCCCTGTGCAGGCGCTGGGTAATGGCTTGCGGCGTGCCCTTGGGCGCGGCGATGCCCCACCACTGCACGATCTCGTAACCAGGAACGGTGTCCGCCACCACCGGCAATTCCGGCAGCAGCGGGTCGCGTTGCGCGCCCGTGCTCGCCAGCACCTTGATGCGCCCCGCGCGGCCGTGTGGCATGGCGACCAGCGGCGAGGTGATCAGAAACTGGATCTGGCCCGCCAGCATGTCGGACAGCGCGGGCGCCGCGCCCTTGTACGGCACGTGCACCGTATTGACGCCGGCGAGCACGTTGAACATCGCACCCGCCAGATGCGCCGGCGAGCCGGCGCCCGCCGAGCCGTAGTTGAGCTGTCCCGGTTTTGCGTTTGCGAGCTTGACCAGGTCGGCGACGCTGTTCACGCCGAGGCCGGCGTTGACGGTGACGACGTTGGCCACCCAGGCAATGCGCGACAGCGAGATGAAATCCCGGTCCGGGTCGTAGGGCAGATTGGTTTTCAGCGCCGGCAGCGAGGCGAATACCGTCGAGGTCACGAACAGCAGCGTGTAGCCGTCGGCGGCCCCGGTCTTGGCGATTTCAACGCCTATGATGCCGCTGGCGCCGGGACGGGTATCGATGACCACCTGCTGCTTTATCTGGTCGGAGAGCTTGTTGCCGACGATGCGCGCCAGGATGTCGGGTGAACCTCCGGGCGGGCTGGGTACGACCAGGCGTATGGGCTTAGTCGGGTAGTTTTGCGCGGATGCGATCGGGGGCAGCGCCAGCAGTCCGGCGGCCAGCAACCCCCTCATGAAATTTCCAAAATTTCCGTACATGGTCTCCTCCCTTTTGTCAGTCGCGTTGTTGTTGATGCGTGCCGTATTGAGCCTTCCCGTTCTTGCGCCTCCTCTTCGAGGGGCTTCGTCAGTCTTGCGGTCTAGTAATAAGCCGCCTTGGCGCCCGGCGGCGGCGAATAGCGGAACGCACCGCGCTTCATGATGGCGTCCTCGCCGCCGAATTTCGCGATCATTGCTTTCTGGTCGGACTTCGCCAGTTTGTCCGCCGCTTCGGGATCGACGACCTTGCGCAGCGCTTGTTCGCATTCGGCGATCACCGCCTGATATTGCGGGTCGCGGCCAAGGTCGCTGCGCTCGTATGGGTCGGCCTCGAGGTCGAACAGCATCGGCGGCAGCGTCGCGTAATGGATGTATTTCCATTTGCCGTGGCGGATCATGTAGGCGCCGCACACGGCGCCGGCGGCGTGGTATTCGGAGAGGATCGTGCGTTGCGGCACCAAGCCTCGCGCGATGTCGAGCAGCGAATGCCCGGGCAGCCCGGCGTCGCGCGGATCGGGTGTGGCGCCCAGCGACTGGATGAACGTCTGAAAGCCATCAGCGAGCGTCACGGGCGTGCTGCACGCCTTGCCTTGGGGAATGCCGGGGCCGGCGAGTATCATCGGAATGCCTGCGGATTCCTCGTACATCGTCGATTTTCCCCACATGCCGCGCGTGCCGAGGTTGTCGCCGTGGTCCGTGGTGTAGACGATACGCGTATTCTCCATCAGTCCGGATTTTTCCAGCGCCTTGAGAATTTTTCCGATGTTGTCGTCAAGGAAAGACACCAGGCCGAAGTAGGCGGCGATCGCGCGCCGCACCATCGGCGCATCGAAAGCCTCGTCGAAGCACTGGCATTTGCGCATGGCATCGGTGAACGGATGGCGCGGGCGCTTATCGTGCTCGTACATGTCGGGCCACGGCACCTGGTCTTCCGGATACAGGTCGTAGAACTCGGCTGGCGCGATCAGCGGGAAATGCGGCGCCACGAAACCGGCATACAGCGCCCATGGCTTGTCGCGGTACTTGGGCGCCTCGTTCTTGATCCAGCGCACGGTTTCATCCGCGATCGAGCGGTCGTAATGGGTGTACTCGGATTCCCCGCGCCCGGCCTCGGGGCCGAGCTTGGCGGATCCCGCCCGGCGCGGCAGCTCGTCGCGAATGAGCCCCAGCAGGTCGCCGACGCCGTTGACGATGTGCAGCGGCAGGATTTCCTCGTCGAAGCCGTTCCTTTTGGCGTCGGAGTCGACGTAGTGCAGTTTGCCGATGGACGTTACGCGGTGCCCTTGTGCCATCAGACGATGCCCCCAGCTCGGAATTTTGCCGTCATAGGCGGTGGCGTTGTCCCAGTAGCGTATTTTGTGGACATGCTGGCCGGTGGCGAAGGCGGCGCGCGCCGGCACACAGATCGGGCAGTTGGTGTAGGCGTTGGTGAAGCGCGTGCCCTGTTGAGCCAGCCGGTCGAGGTGGGGTGTCTTGATCATGGGGTGGCCGTAACAGCCGAGCACGCGCTTGTTGTGCTCGTCGGACATGATGAACAGCAGATTGGTGGGTTTCATGTTGTTTTCAGTAAAAAAATTAGACAGGACTCACAGGATTGACAAGATCAGATGCAAGGCAAAACCGCCTCATCAGCTTCATCTTCTCCAGCAAAGGATTGATGCGCAACTTGAGCTTCAGCCATTTTGCAGTTCTGTCAGCAGCGGACCACAGCAGCGCTTGAACTTTTCGCCGCTGCCGCAGATGCACGTTTCATTCCGCCCCGGCCATTCCCGCCCGCTGCGTGTGTAGTCGATCAGCCGCTGCGTGCGCAGGCGCCGGGCGAGCCGCGTGAGGCGTTCGTGTGCGTGGTCGAAGAACTGGCGGTATGCGCTGCAGAAGTAATCAGGTTCGGTCGCGTGTCCGCTGCCGTCCCAGGTACGGTCGCGCGGGCAGCCGCCGTGACACAGGTTGAGGCGGCTGCAGCGCCGGCATTGCCCGGGCAGCTGCTCCTTGAGGCGCTTGAATCGACGGTATGCCGGGCTGCCGAAGATCTCGTGCAGAGAATCGCTGCCGACATTGCCCAGACGGTGGTCGGCGCTCAGGTAGAAATCGCACGGATAGGCGTCGCCATTCTGCTCGATGACCAGCGTCGGAGAGCACGTCCGCGCGTACTTGCACGTCTCCGCTGTGCGACCGGCGCAGACGCTGAGCGCATGGTCGAAAAAACGCTCCGACATCGTCGGTGAACCGTCGTTGTACCAGAGGTCGAAACTCGCGCAGAGAAACCCGCCGTATTGATCGGCGGTGATCAGATAGCGCGGCGGCATGTCCGGGGACTGGGCGCGGAAGTCCATACCGGGAATGAACTGCACATAACGGAAGCCTTCGCGCTGGTAGAACGCCCACAACTCGCGCGGCTTGTCCACGTTGCCCTGGTGCAGGACTGTAAGGATATTGAAGTCGACGTCGTGATTGCGCAGGTGCTCGATCCGGCGCATTACCAAATCGAAGCTGCCCTTGCCGGTGGCCGTGACGCGGTGCTCATCATGAATTTCGAGCGGTCCGTCGATGCTTACGCCGACCAGGAAATTGTATTTGCGGAAGAACCGCGCCCACTCGTCCGTGATGAGAGTGCCGTTGGTCTGAAGCGCGTTGCCGATGGTGGTGCCGGGCGGCGCGTGCTTCGCCTGCAGCGCGACAACTTGCTCGAAGAATTCGAGGCCGGCGAGCAGCGGCTCGCCGCCCTGCCATGCGAAACCCGCGGCGCCCCGGGCGAGCGACATGTATTCGCAGATCGCTTTCTCAAGCAGCGCGGGGTCGATCCGCCTGCGTCGCGGATCCGGTCGACCCCCGCAGCCGCTGTAGTAGCAATAGTCGCAGGCGAGATTGCAATCCTCCGACACCGTTTTCCACATCATCCCCAGCGCGCCGGGTAGGGTCCCGCCGGCAGACAAGGCGGCTGATTGCCTGTTCATCGGCTTACCGGTCTGCACCGGCCTCGGCGGCGAACAGCAGCACTTCGCCACCGGTGGCAGTGGGCGCTCGGATATTCGCACTTCAACTCATTGATTACATTTAGTAATATATTTCCGCCTCAAGGGGAGATCGAACTCATGCCGGCCACGATCTCGCCTTCTGACGGGCCTTCAGCGATACCATTGGCGCCGAACGCCGGATGGAATCTCATGAGGAGGAAGTAGAAAAAGTGAGCCATTTTTCTGCGGCCCGGAGATCCGGTTCCACACCGAGTCCTGCCGAGTCAGGAAGCATCATTAACCCGCCGGTAACCTCGGGCAGAGGCTGCCCCAGCAGTTGTTGCAGAGGATTAGGATTGCTATCGACTTCAAGCATACCGCCGCCGCCAGCAGCGGCAAGGAGCTGAGCCGAGGCCACCAAGCCAATACCTGCCCCGAGAAAATGAGGGCAATATGTCAAACCGGCATCGATGGCGCGGCGTGCGACGGGCAAGCAACCGGAAATTCCCCCCCACTTGCAGAGGTCGGGTTGTATCACAGCAAGAGACCGACTCGCGATCGCCGCATCGAATGATTCGTCTCCCCTCAGGTTTTCCCCCGCGGCGAGCGGAATCGGGGCGGAGCTTTTCAGCGTGCGCCATTCGGCCCAGGGCCGGTCTGCAGCGAGCGGTTCCTCGATCCAGTCAGGCGCATACTCGGCCAATCGACGCATCATATCCGAGGCGGACGACAAGTCCCAAGCCTGGTTTGCATCGAGCATCATGCGCTCACCATCGTTCAACATGCTGCGCAATCCGCCGACAGCCGACCGGTCTTTCTTAGCGCCAAACCCGACTTTCAGTTTGAAAGCCCGATATCCTTTGAGACGCGCGGCCTCGACCGCCGCATCCAGGCCATCCGGATGGATGCCGCTCGCATAGGCCGGCACCGCGTCGCTCGCTGCGGAACTCAGAATTTTACGCAGAGGCATGCCGGTTTTCCTTGCGGTAAGATCCCACAGGGCAATATCGACGCCCGCAACCGCCTGCGCCAGCGGCCCATACTCGCCTGTCTGCAGGGTTAGGACGTTCAGCTTACGCGTAAGACTTTGAAACATGACGGCAGGCTCCGCTTGCATCCGAACCAGATGCTCGCTGATAACCGTCTCCACAAGGCGCGCCCGGTGCTCGGCCCCGCAACCTGGAAAATTGCACCAGATTTCCCCCCAACCGTATGCGCCGTCCGAGTCTTCCACGCGAACGAGAACCGCGGGCCGGTCACGCATCCGGCCGAAGGACGTGACAACCGGCACATCCAGCGGATAGCGAAAGACATAGGTTTGAATTCTGCTTATGACTGGCATTGGGCGTCTGAAACCTGGCGCTGTCCTAATTTATTTTCATACCGGCGCGATTTGCCACTTCTGTCCACTGGGTAAGCTCTTTTTTGAAGAAAATGGCGAACTCGGTGGGTGAGCTGCCCACGATATCGGCTCCTTCAGAAGCGAACCTCGATTTGACGCCCGGTGCTTCGAGCGCCCTGGATATATTGGTATAAAGATAATTGATCACATTGTCGGGCGTTTTGGCCGGCGCGAAAAAACCTTGCCATTGCAATGCCTCGAAATCCGCCACGCCCAGCTCCCGCAGCGTCGGGATGCCGCGGAGCACCGGCGAGCGCTTTTTCGCGGATATGCCGAGCGCGCGCAGTTTTCCGCTCTCCAGATGCGCCTGCACCACCGGCGGCACCAGAAACGAGACTTGCGTTTCCCCTGAAATCAATGACGTCACAGCGGGTGCGGTCCCGCGGTACGGAACATGATGCAAACCGACGCCGGTCTTCAGCTTCAGCAGTTCTATGGAGTAGTGCCCGGACGATCCCGGCCCGCCCGAACTGTAGGTGAGCGCGTCCGGCCTGGACTTGGCCAATGCCAGCAGCCCCTTGAAATCCCGCGCTGGCAGCGATCGGTGAACCACCAGGACCAACGGGATGGAAATCGTCATCGAGATCGCCTTGAGGTCCCGCTGCGGATCAAAGCCGAGCTTCTTGTAGATGGGCTGGCTCAGCGCGATAGGTGACGCGGTATAAAGCAAGGTGTATCCATCCGGAGCTGCTTTGACAACAGCCTCGGCGCCTATATTGCCGCTCGCCCCGGTGCGGTTCTCCACGATAATTTGCTTGCCAAATTGCTTTGCAAGTTCCTGCGAGATCGTCCTCGCGAACAAATCCGTGCCGCCTCCCGCGGGAAAGGGGGCGACCAGCGTCACATTGCGGGAAGGGTAGTCCTGCGCCCAGCTGCTTACGCTGATCAAGAGCAGCTGGCCGGCAATCACGAAAAAGCGGGATACATTTCCGGAAAGAAATGCCGAATGTCGCATGGTCGACCTCCTGAGTTCTGTTTTTCGGACTCGATACCGTTTGTGCCTTTAACACCGGCGCCGCGGGTATCACGGTCCTAAAGCGATCCAAGTATTCCAAGTATAGAATTCCAGGATCATGTTAGATAATTCATATATGCACTAGGTTTATTCATTTTACGCATGATATAGTCGACACGGAGAATCTCATTATGGCGCTCAATCTCAAAGCTCTGATGGCCCTGCGGGCGGTAATGACGGAAGGCACGGTCACCGCCGCGGCAGAGCGCCTTCACCGCACGCAGCCCGTGATCAGCAGGCTGATCGCCCAGATCGAAGCCGAAGTGGGGTTCCGGCTTTTTCGGCGGGAACGACAACGGCTGATCCCCACCGCGAACGGCCTGGCGTTCTACCGTGAAGCGGATCGTATTTTTGTCGCGATTTCGGAAATTGAAGCGTCGGCCAGAAACATACGCGAGCAGCGTGCTCCGCCCCTTCGCATACTGGCCCAATCCCACATCGCCCACGGACTGCTGCACATCGTCTTGGGCGAGTTCGCAACGCGCCATCCTGATTTTCGTTTCTCCATTGAGATTCGGCAGAGAGAATACGCAACCTCATGGATCGCCAATCGGCAATTCGATATCGGTTTTGTGCCCCAACCCGTGGAACACCCTCAGGTGCTGACAGAATCGCTGTTCCGGGCACCTCTGTTCGTGGTGTTGCCGAAAATCCACCCCTTGCGCGATAAGCAGCGTCTGCGAGTACCGGACATCGCCGCTGAGCCCATGATTACCGTACGCACCGGAACCCCTTTGCGCGAACGGTTAGAAGCCGTATTCAAAGCCGGCGGCAAGAAACTTCTCATCTGTGGCGAGACCGCGTCGGCACTTTCTGCTTGCCAGATCGTGGAGCGCGGAGTCGGTATCGCCATCGCTGATCCTTTCGTCGTCAGCCTGTTTCTCGATAACGACAAGGTCATAATTCGACCTCTTTCGCCCCAGATCGAAATTGAGTATTTGGTGCTTCGCCGATTGGGCGACGAGCCCAACCCGCTTATTGATGAGTTTGTCGCCACAGTGCGGGCTACGGGGTGTTCATTGATCAAACGGGTATTCCAGCACGCGGTGGCTTAGAATCCGCCCGTAAAATTAGTAGTCTGTCGGGCCAAAATCCTGACAGACTGCTGGGGCTTGCATAAGACCGCAAGCTTCCGTTATTGTGCTGGCCTGACTTCAGGCGGGGACTGCTAATGGCACGCATCAAACGCGGCATGCGCCGCGGCCTCACCGCTTACGGCGACGAAGAATTCTCGCTGTTCCTGCGCAAAGCCTTCATCAAGGCCATGGGCTACACCGACGATGCGCTCGAACGCCCGATCATCGGCATCACCAATACGTTCAGCGGCTTCAACGCCTGCCACCGCAACGTGCCCGAGCTGATCGAGGCGGTGAAGCGCGGCGTGATGCTCGCCGGCGGACTGCCGGTCGAGTTCCCGGTCATTACACTGCACGAGTCCTTCGCCTATCCGACCAGCATGTATCTGCGCAACCTGATGGCGATCGACACCGAGGAG
>CAYIRZ010000046.1:0-12940 GCA_964365845.1 uncultured Streptomycetaceae bacterium | reverse complement strand
TTGGGTCCGACAAACTCCTAGGGGGCATCATGACGCAGCCGCTGTTCCACCTCGCATTTCCCGTCGACGATCTCGCCAGGGCGCGCGCCTTTTACGGCGGGCTGCTGGGCTGCCCGGAGGGCCGCTCGTCGGAAGACTGGGTCGATTTCAATTTTTACGGCCACCAGATCGTCGCGCATCTCGCGCCGGGCGAAACGGGTCACCGCACGACTTCCGCGGTGGACGGCGACAACGTGCCGGTGCGCCATTTCGGCGTGGTGCTGCCGATGCAGGAATGGCAGGCGCTGGCCGACAAACTCACCGCGGCCGGCACTAAATTCGTGATCGAGCCACACGTGCGCTTCAAGGAGCAGGTGGGCGAACAGGCCACCATGTTCTTTCTCGATCCCTGCGGCAATGCGCTCGAGTTCAAGGCTTTCAACGACATCGGCCAGCTGTTCGCGAAGTAGCCCGCTGGAGCGCGGAGCAGGGGCCCCGTTCCCTCTTCCCCGATCCTTCTCCTAAATGGGGAAGGGAGGCTCGAGCTTCCTCTCTCCCTTTGGGAGAGAGGTCAGGAGAGAGGGTTGCGGGATGCGACCGTGCAGGCGGGCAGGCGGCCGACGCGGCGCGCTCGATTCGCAATCCAGGTTGACGGCGGCGTGTGAATATCACTAAACTTCGCCTTCCTACAGCAAGCAAATCCCAAGCAAGCAAATCCCAATTTCCCAGGAGGAAATATGCGTAAGATAATGAAAGCGCTGGTATTCATGGCGGCTGCGCTGCTCGCTGCCAGCGGCTTCGCCCAGGAAAAGATCAATCTTTCCATCGGCACCGGCGGCACCGGCGGCGTTTACTATCCGCTGGGCGGCGGCATCGCCAATGTACTGTCCAAATACGTGCCTGGCATGCAGGCGACTGCCGAAGTGACCGGCGGTTCGGTCGACAATCTGAAACTGATCGGCACCGGCAAGCCTTACATCGGGCTGGCGATGGCGGACGCGAGCCAGGACGCCCTGCGCGGCGAGGGCAAGTTCAAGGGCAGCAAGGTCCCCCTGACCACCCTGATGGTGCTCTACACCAACCACATGCACGTGGTGACGGTCGAAAGCACCGGCATCAACAGCGTCAAGGACCTCAAGGGCAAGCGCGTGTCCACCGGCTCGCCCGGCAGCGCGACCGAGGTGATGGCGTTCCGCGTGATCGAAGCCGCGGGCCTCGATCCGGTCAAGGACATGACGCGCGAGCGCCTCGGCGTCGCGGAATCGGTCAACGCGGTCAAGGACAGGAAGATCGACGCCTTCTTCTGGGTCGGCGGATTGCCCACTGCCGCGGTGACCGATCTTGCCTCGACCCCCGGCACCAAGATCAAGCTGATCGATCACGCCGACCTGGTGCCCGCCATGAACAAGAAGTACGATAATCTTTATGTCGAGGACTCGATTCCGAAGGCGACGTACTCCGGCATGACCGCGGACAACAAGCAGGCGTCCGTCGCGAACATCCTGGTCACGCATGCGAACATGAGCGACCAGGCCGCCTACAACATCGTGAAGACGATCTTCGACAAGCGCGCTGACCTGATCAACGTGCACAAGTCCGCCGAAGAATTCAAGCTCGAGAACCAGAAAGCTGCGGGCTCGCCCGTGCCTTTCCATCCTGGCGCAATCAAGTATTTCAAGGAAAAAGGCGTCAAGTTCTGATCCGCTAGGAGTTTGTCGGACTTAGCCCCGACAAACTCCTAAAATAAAAAAAACCAAAGAACGAGGCGAAAACAACGCCATGCAAGTGAGGTTTGATCCGGTTAGCATGGGATTTCGACACGTAAAGCTTTTATTAAGTAGCCTGTCGCCCAAGCATCGATTAACGCTACGCGTTCCGGCGAATTGAGCCAAGTCCGACAGGCTGCTAGAGCGTCATGAAACCCCGTCTCGCAAGGGACGGGGTTTTTTGTTTTTATTTGCAGGTTGTGCAGGAAAAGCGGCACGAGAGGCTGTGCTAAGATGCCCGCCACAGCACGGCGGATGGAGGAGCCAGGACAATGAGTGACAATCAACAGCCGGCGCAGGACGACATTGTCATCAGCACCGAGGCGCTGAAAAAAGCCGAGGAATTCATTGAAGAAGAAGAGGGCGTGCACAACCGCTATGGCGGCGCGCTGGCGGTTTTCCTGACGGCGTGCGCCGTGGTGATGTCGCTGTTCCATCTTTACGCCGCGGTGGAGATCGTGCCGGCCTACATGCTGCGCCCCATCCACGTCGCGTTCGCGCTGGCGCTGGTGTTCCTGATGTTTCCGGCCGCCAAGCGTTTCCGCAACCGCCTGATGTGGTGGGATGTGATTTTCGCCGTCGCCTCGATCGCCATCGCCGGCTACATCCTCTATTGGGGCGATGAGTTGGGCGACCGCGCGACCATGCCGTCCATGATCGACCAGGTCATCGGCGTGGCGCTGATTTTTCTGATCCTCGAGGGCAACCGCCGCAGTTCGACCTGGATACTGCCTTTCATCATCAGTCTCTTTATCGCCTATGCGATGTTCGGCCCGTATCTGCCGCCGCCGTGGACCCACAAGGGCTACGAGATTTCGCGGCTGACCGGATCGCTCTATATGACGCTCGAAGGCATCTACGGCGTGGCGGTGGACGTGTCCTCGACGCTGATCATCCTGTTCACCATTTTCGGCGCGTTCCTGCAGTATTCGGGCGCGGGCAAATTCTTCATCGATTTCTCGTTTTCCGCGATGGGGGGCAAGCCTTCCAGCGCGGGACGGGCGGTGGTCATGGGTTCCTTCCTGCTGGGCGGTCCGTCGGGATCCGGCGTCGCCACCACGGTAACGCTGGGAGCCGTGGCGTACCCGCTGCTCGCCAAGTCAGGCTACGGCAAGGAGGCCGCCGGCGGATTGCTGGCCGCGGGCGGCCTGGGCGCCATCATTTCGCCGCCGGTGCTGGGCGCGGCCGCGTTCCTGATCGCCGAGTTCCTCAAGATCTCGTATCTCGACGTGATCCTGATGGCGACCATCCCGACCATCCTGTTTTATCTCGCGATTTTCGTCATGGTCGAGATCGATGCACGCAAGTTCGCCATGCATGCGGTCAAGCTCGAAAAACATCACAAACCGCTTGAACTTGCCAGGCGCTACTGGTTCCATTTCGTGTCGCTGGTGGCGATCGTCGTATTCATGCTGCTCGGTTATTCGCCGGTGTTGTCGGTGTTCTGGGCCACCGCCACCACTTGCGTGCTCTCGTTTTTCCGGAGCGACACGGCGCTCATTCCCTACGACTGGTTCCGGGGACGCATGCCATGGATAAAGGGCTTCTGGGAATCCGGTTTCATCAAGGCGCTGGAAGGCGGCTCGGTGAGCGTGCTCGGCGTGGCCATGACCTGCGCTTCCGCCGGCATTATTGTCGGTGTCGTGACGCTGACGGGTCTTGGCCTCAAGTTCAGTTCCATCGTGCTCGACTATGCCGATGCCGGCGCGCAAAGCCTGGTCAACCTGTGGACCATGCTGGGCGCGGCCAACACGCCCGAATTGCTGCACGACATGAAACTGCTGCTCACTGCCATCTACACCTCGCTGATCGTGTGGATCGTGGGGCTGGCGGTGCCGGTGACCGCGTCCTACATCATCTGCGCGGTGATTACGGCGCCGGCGATGATCAAGCTCGGCGTGCCGGACTTCGCCGCGCACATGTTCATCTTCTATTACGCCGTGCTGTCCGAAGTTTCTCCCCCCACCGCGCTGTCGCCGTTCGCGGCCGCGGCGATTACCGGCGGCGGCCCCTACCGCACCACGCTGCAATGCTGGAAGTACACCGCGCCGGCATTCCTGGTGCCGTTCATGTTCGTGCTGGATCCCTCGGGCGTAGGCTTGCTGCTCGGCGGTTCGTTCAAGAACCTCGCGCAGGCCAACTGGCTGTCGATTGCGGAAGTCACGATCACGGCCGCCTTCGGTATTGTCGCGCTCGCGGGCGGGCTGCAGGGCTGGCTGTTGCGCAAGACCAACCTGCTTGAGCGCTGGATGCTGATCATCGCCGGCCTGATGCTGGTTTATCCGCGCGCCATGTTCGACCTCATCGGCCTGGCGCTGGTCGTCATCGTGGTGGTGATGCAGAAACTGCGGCACGCGCAACTGCGGGCGGCGACGGGGTAATCAAACAGTCTGGGAGTTGCCGGGCATGCTGGAACTCTATCAAGCGAAGTATCCCGCGCCATTCGCGGTGCTCGGTGTCCGGACCGCCGGCAATTTATTGATTGATATCGATTACCTGCCGAGGGGCGTGGCGACGCTCTCTCCGCTGAACCCGCTGGCGGAGAACGTCTGCCGCCAGATCGAACGCTATCTGGACGATCCCGGATTCCGCTTCGATCTGCCGTTCGAGTTCAATGGCACCGAATTCCAGTGCAAGGTGTGGCGGGCGATCTGCATAATCCCGAGCGGCAGGACGCTCACTTATCGCGATATCGCCAGAAAACTTGCGACTGCGCCGCGCCCGGTGGGTGGTGCCTGCGGCGCCAATCGCATCCCGATCGTGATTCCGTGCCATCGCGTCGTCGGCAGCAACGGGCTCGGCGGATTCATGAATGCCAGGGACGGATTCCCGCTCGACATCAAGCGCTGGCTGCTTAAACACGAAAACGCAGAACTTTAAAAGCGATAGCCACAGAGGATTCTTTTTAATACCTTCTTTTCAATACCCCCTTGAGGGGTGCGCTTGACGGGTACACAGAGGACGCAGAGAATGGAATTCAAGACCGATGCGCATCTCGATTTTCTCTGTGACCTCTGTGACCTCTGTGACCTCTGTGGCTTGATTAGGTTTTTGAGATGAAGTCTTCCGACCTCATCGACGAATTCTGCGACGCGCTGTGGCTCGAAGACGGCCTCGCGCGCAACACGCTCGACAGCTATCGGCGCGATCTCGTCCAGTTCGGCAACTGGCTCCAGGAAAAGCACGGCAAGGAGCTGCTTGCAGCGTCCCATGCGGATCTGCTGGGTTTTCTTGCCCACAAGGTCAAGCGCCGCGCCAAGGCCAGCACCACCAGCCGCGAATTGTCGACGCTCAGGCGTTTTTATCGCTACGCGCTGCGCCAAGGCAAGATCACGGCCGATCCCACGCTCAAGATCGATGCGCCCAAGCTGCCGCGGGCACTGCCCAAGAGCCTTACTGAAGCAGACATAGAGAATCTGCTCGCCGCGCCGCGCATCGAAGCGCCGCTCGGCCTGCGCGACAAGACCATGCTGGAAACGCTTTACGCGAGCGGCCTGCGCGTGACGGAGCTGGTGACGCTCAAGCTGCCGCAGGTGAGCCAGGACATGGGGGTGGTGCGGGTGATGGGCAAAGGCTCGAAGGAGCGGCTGGTGCCGCTGGGCGAAGAAGCGCTGGCGTGGATCAGGCGCTATCTCAAGGAAGCGCGGCCGGCGCTGCTGAATCATAAGGCCAGCGACGACCTGTTCGTCACTGCGCGCGGCGGAGCCATGACGCGCCAGGCGTTCTGGCACCTGCTCAAGCGCTACGCCGTGCAGGCCGGCCTGAATAAATTGATCTCGCCCCACACGCTGCGCCATGCGTTTGCCACGCATCTGCTCAACCACGGCGCCGACCTGCGCGTGGTGCAACTGCTGCTCGGCCACTCCGACATTTCAACGACGCAGATTTACACCCACGTCGCGCGCGAGCGGCTCAAGCAGCTGCACGCGAAGCACCACCCGCGAGGGTGAGGAGTAAAGGGTGAGGAGTAAGGGGTGAGTAGTGAGGGGCCATCCAATCACCAATCACCAGTCACGAATTACGGTTTGTTTCCCCGCTCTATAGTGACGCCGAGCCGCTTGACGTTCTTCAGCGGCGCGAGCTTGGTGATGCTGACCTTGACCCACGGTGATTTGAATTCGCCCAGGATCAGTTGCGCGATGTGTTCGGCCAGTTTCTCCAGCAGCGAGAAATGGTTTTCGCCCAGCGTTTGCTCGATGCGCGCGACGACCTTGGCGTAGTCGATGGTGTCATCGATGGCGTCGGTCTTGCCGGCGCGGCCGCCGGGAATGCCGATCTCGAGATCGAACTGAACGGTCTGCGGCACCCTGCGTTCCCACTCGTAGATGCCGATCAGTATATTGAGCCTGAAGTCGTGGATGAAAATAATGTCCATGCGTTGCCAGTGAAGAGTGAACGGTGAATCGGTTAGAATTGGCGCACATTTTAAGTGAAATCCCATGGACGCCATAGTTTTTACGCTGATTGCCTATCTGATCGGGTCGATTTCGTTCGCGGTGATCGTCAGCCGCGCTTTCGGGCTGCCCGACCCGCGCAGCTACGGTTCCGGCAACCCCGGCGCGACCAATGTGCTGCGCACCGGCAGAAAGGCTGCCGCAGCGCTGGCACTGCTCGGCGACAGCGTCAAAGGCTGGTTCGCCGTATTTGTCGCGCAACGCTTTGGCGAGCCGGGAGTGCTCGATATGACGCTGGCCGCGGCGGCGGTTGCCGTCGTGATCGGCCATCTGTATCCGGTGTTTTTCCGTTTCCAGGGCGGCAAGGGGGTGTCGACCGCGCTCGGCGCGCTGCTTGCGCTCGATTATTATCTGGCCGCGGGCGCCGCCGCGACCTGGATCGTCATCGCCTTCTTTTTCCGCATCTCCTCGCTGGCCGCGCTGGTTGCCGCGCTGTTCGCGCCGTTCTTCTGCTTTTTGCTGTACGGCATGCACCCCATGACGATGGCGGTGAGTGCGATCTCGCTGCTGCTCGTCTGGCGGCACAGGACCAATATCCAGAATCTGCTGGCCGGCAAGGAAGGCCGCTTCGGCAGCCGCTAGCAGCCTGTCGGACTTGGGCCCATTTACCGGAACGCGTAGCGTTAACGGAACTTTAGTTTTTTCAATTTCAGAGTTTGTCGGGGCCAACTTCGACAAACTCTTAGGCAGCCGCGGGAGTTTCGAGACTCGCCAGGTCCCAGCGCGGCCGCACGGTAAACCCGGTTTTCGCTGAATCCCGAATCCCTAATGCCGAATCCTGCTGGAGCCGCATGGCGCCGGCAGAATTACCAAGCTCGGCGCTCAAACGCAGAGCGCCGGCTAGGGCAATCATCGCGCCGTTGTCGGTGCAGAATTCAAGCTCGGGATAAAAGACGGTGTGGCCTTGGTGCCGGGCGGCGGCGGTGAGACGCTCGCGCAGCAGGCGGTTGGCGCCGACGCCGCCGGCGACGACCAGTTGCCTGAGCAGGGTTTCTTTCAGTGCCGACAGCGATTTTCCGACCAGGACATCGACGATGGCGGCCTGGAACTCGGCCGCGAGATCGGCGCGCGCCTGCGCATCCAGCGGCTGTTGCCTGGCGAGGGTCAGCACCGCGGTCTTTAACCCGCTGAAGCTGAAATTCAGATCGCCGCTCGCGAGCATGGGCCGCGGCAATTTGAAGCGGCCGGGTTTGCCGCTTGCGGCGAGCTTCGCCAGCGCCGGCCCGCCCGGATAACCCAGGCCCAGCAGCTTGGCGGTCTTGTCGAAAGCCTCCCCCGCCGCATCGTCCAGCGTTTCGCCCAGCAGTTCGTAGTCGCCGACGCCGGCGACGCGCATCAGCTGGCTGTGGCCGCCGGAGACCAGCAGCGCCACGAAGGGAAAGGCGGGCGCGGGCTTGGACAAGAGGGGTGAGAGCAGATGGCCTTCGAGATGATGCACGCCCAGCACCGGTTTGCCGAGGGCGTAACCCAGGCCGTGCGCGATGCTGGCGCCGACCAGCAGAGCGCCGGCCAGTCCCGGGCCTTCGGTATAGGCAATGGCGTCGATATCGACTAGCGCGCGGCCCGCCGTGCCGAGAACATCCCGCGTGAGCGGCAGCACGCGCCGGATATGGTCGCGCGAGGCCAGTTCGGGTACCACGCCGCCGTAATCGGCGTGCATGGCGACCTGGGAGTAAAGCGCATGGCCCAGCAGGCCGCGGACGGTGTCATAAAGCGCCACGCCGGACTCGTCGCAGGAGGTTTCTATGCCCAAAACCAGCATAAGGGGTTATTCCGGAAGGATAAAATTGAACTTCATAAAAGGCTTGTAGCTTGATATAATACAAGTTTTTCGCATTCCAACGAAGGATCGACATGCCGACTGTTCGCGTCAAGGAAAACGAGCCGTTTGAAGTGGCGTTGCGCCGCTTCAAACGCACTGTTGAAAAGACGGGCCTTTTAACCGAGTTGCGCGCCCGCGAGTTCTACGAGAAGCCGACCTCTGAACGCAAGCGCAAGCTTGCCGCCGCGGTGAAGCGCACGCACAAGCGCCTGCGCTCGCAGCTGCTCCCGCCGAAGATGTATTAAAAGCATGAAACGTAAAACGTGAAGGGGGAAACGTAACCCTTCGCGTTGATGATCGCTTAACGTTTCACCTTTCACGTTTCACTCCTCACGCAGTGTCCTTAAAAATCCGGATCAACGACGATCTCAAGACCGCGATGCGCGGCGGTGACGCGGCGCGCCGCGATGCGATCCGTCTGGTGCTGGCGGCGCTGAAGCAGCGCGAGGTCGATGAGCGCAAAGAGCTTTCCGATGCCGACATCATCGCCATCGTCGACAAGATGATCAAGCAGCGCCGCGAGTCGATCGCCCTGTTCGAAAAAGGTGGACGACAGGATCTCGCCGACAAGGAAAAATTCGAGATCGGCGTGCTGCAGGCCTACATGCCGCAGGCCTTATCCGATGCGGAAATCGAGAACGCAATCGCCGCCGCGCTTGAAGAAAGCGGGGCCAAGGGCCCGTCCGATATGGGCAAGGCGATGGCGGTGCTGAAAGCCAGGCTGGCGGGCCGTGCCGACATGAGCAAAGTGTCGGCATTGGTTAAATCCAGATTGACGGGTTAGCAAATTGGTTAAATCCAGGCTGATGGGTCAGGTGCTTTTTCTCCTCGGATGTCGTATATAACTACTTGATTTTAAAGTTAATTTAGTGGTTTTCCGGGTTGCCCCGGAGTATCCTATAATGGCTTCATGATTGGAGCCGTCAACTTCCCGCCCGCTTTTCCCGTGCCTTTCATTTTAGGAGATTGTCGAACCCAAGTCCGACAATCTCCTAGGCGCCCCCGTTCACGGCCATGATTCCGCAATCGTTCATCCAGGAACTGCTCAATCGCGTCGATATCGTCGACGTGGTGGATCGCCATGTGAAGCTGAAGCGCGCCGGCGCCAACTATGTCGCGTGCTGTCCGTTCCACGGCGAGAAAACACCCTCCTTCACGGTGAGCCAGAGCAAGCAGTTCTATCATTGCTTCGGCTGCGGCGCGCATGGCACGGCGGTCGGTTTCGTCATGGAATACAACGGCGCGGGTTTCGTCGATGCGGTGAAGGAACTCGCGCAAAGCGTCGGCATGCAGGTGCCGGAAGAAGTACGTTCCGAACAGACGCAGCGCAGGGCCGCAGAAGGCGACGATCTTTACGGCGTGTTGCTGCAGGCGGCGCAGTTCTATCGCGCCCGGCTCAAGGACGCGCCACGCGCCATCGATTATCTCAAAGGCCGCGGACTGTCGGGCGAGATCGCGAAGCGCTTCGGCATCGGTTACGCGCCTGACGGCTGGCAAGGCCTCGCCGCGGCTTTTCCCGATTACAACGCCAAGGCGCTGGTTACGGCCGGACTGGTCAAGAGTAGCGAAGAGGGCAAGCGCTACGATGTGTTCCGCAATCGCATCATGTTTCCCATCGTCGACGTGCGCGGCAACGTGATCGGCTTCGGCGGGCGGGTGCTCGGTGACGGCGAACCCAAATACCTCAACTCGCCGGAGACGCCGGTGTTCGAAAAGGGCCGCGAACTCTACGGCCTGTATCAGGCGCGGCGCGCAATCCGCGATGCCGGCCGCGTTATCGTGGTCGAAGGCTATATGGACGTGGTCGCGCTGGCGCAGTCGGGCGTCGAGTACGCGGTGGCCACCCTCGGCACCGCGACCACCCCGACGCACGTGCAGAAACTGCTGCGCCAGACCGATGAAATCGTGTTTTGTTTCGATGGCGACGACGCCGGCCGCCGGGCGGCGTGGCGCGCACTGGAAAACAGCCTGGGTCAACTCGTCGACGGCAAACAGGTGAGGTTTCTGTTTTTGCCGCAGGGCGAAGACCCCGATACCTATGTGCGCAAGCAAGGCAAGGCGGTATTCGAAACGCTGCTCGACAAGGCGGTGCCGTTGTCGCAGTTCCTGCTTCAGGAATTGGCGAAACCGGGTGACCTGTCGGTGGCGGAGGGCAGGGCCAACCTGGTTCATCTCGCCAAGCCCCTGCTCAAGCAGATCCAGGCTGCAGGCTTGCGTCTGCAGATCGTCAAGGCACTTGCTGAAGTTTCCCGGCTTGCGCCGGATGAAGTGGAAAGACTGTGCGAACTGAGGGCGCTGGCGAAACGCTCTTCGCCCATTGCGCCACGCCACGACCGTGCGCCCATGCTGTCCCCGGAAAAGAGGCTGCTGCGCTTATTGCTGGACCGGCCTTTGCTCGCGGAGAAGATTCCAGGCGATAAGCAGCAATTGCTGGATTCGAATCCCGACTTTCAGCCCGCCGCGGAACTGGTCCGCATACTAAAAACCGGCGGGTCTGTCTCGGTGGCTGCAATTCTCGAGTCGACGCGGTTGTCCAAGCATTATCAGCTTTACGAGGAAGCCGTAGCTGATACCTTGATGGGCATGGACGACGAGCAAACGGCGGATGCCGTTCTGAGGGGCATATTTGCACAATTGGAGCTGCGCCAGGTGCAAAGCGAGTACGAGCGGCTTGCGGCAAAAGGCGCGTGCGATGAAACGGAACGCCAGCGGTTTCAGCTGGTATCCCGCCGCCTGGCTGAACTTAAAGGGGGGGCAATTGCCGTTACGCCTCCAGGTGCCTCGGGAGCATGATCCGTTCGCGATCGCCCGGCGTTTGATGGGTTTCCCTTTTATAACAGTAAGTTATGGCGACGATTTGGGAATGAATTCAGCAAGGAATTAGAGTATAATTATCGGTTTTTCGGCAAAATCTCTCTGCGGGGATTCGGATATGGCAAAGCTCAAGAAACTGGCTAAGGGAAAGAAGGTCGTGGCAAGGAAAAAAACCGCTGCAAAAGCGAAGGTTGCGGCCAAGTCCCGCGCCAAACCCCGGCTCGTCGCCCGGAAGAAACCGGTCGCAAAAACGCGGCCCGCGGTAAAAACAAAGTCGAACCTCAAAAAACCGGCGAAGTCGCCGGTACGCGCCAAGGTCAAGGCGCATGCGGTGGTCAAGCCGAAAGTCTCGCAAAAAGACAAACGGCTGGCGAAGGTCAAAGCCGCCGCCCAAAAAGTCCTGCTCAAACAGCAGCAGGTCGCCGCAGCCAAGCCTGAAGTCAAAGTCAAACCCGGCCGGCGTGACAAGCTGACCGCCAAGGAAAAAGCGCTGGTCAAGGAATTCGAGCGCAAGGAACTCTCTCCCGCTGACGCCGAAGCGCGCCGCACGCGCCTGAAGAACCTGATCGTGCTCGGCAAGGAGCGCGGTTTCCTGACCTACGCCGAGATCAACGACCATCTGCCGGACGACATGCTGGATGCCGAGCAGATCGAGAACATCATCAGCATGATCAACGACATGGCCATCCAGACCTACGACGAGGCGCCCGATGCCGAAACGCTGCTGATGTCGGATGCCGCGCCGGCGGTTGCCGATGAGGATGCCGTGGAGGAAGCGGAAGCCGCGCTTTCCACCGTTGATTCCGAGTTTGGCCGCACCACCGACCCGGTGCGCATGTACATGCGCGAAATGGGCTCGGTCGAGTTGCTGACGCGCGAAGGCGAGATCGAGATCGCAAAACGCATCGAGGGCGGCCTCAAGCACATGATCCAGGCGATCTCGGCGTGCCCGACCACCATTGCCGAAATCCTCGCGCTTGCCGACAGGATAGAGAAGGACGAAATCCGCGCCGATGAAGTGGTGGACGGCCTGATCGATCCCAATTCCGAGGAAGGGATCGTCGAAGAGGCGGCCGAGGAAGAAGAGGATGTCGTCGATGAAGCAGCGGCCGGGGAAGAAGACGAAGAGGAAGGGGAAGAACGCGCTGCTGCAGCGCAGGCTGCCGATCTGCTGCGGCTCAAGGAAGGGTCGCTCAAGCGTTTTGCGGTGATCCGCACGCTCTATAACAAGATGACGCGCGCGCTGGCCAAGAACGGCTCGCGCAGCCGCGCCTATCTCCAGGCGCGCGATGCGATTTCCGACGAGCTCATGAACATCCGCTTCGGCGCGAAACAGGTGGAAGCGCTGTGCGATGGCCTGCGCCGGCTGGTCGACGAGGTGCGCGGCCACGAGCGGGGAATCATGGAACTGTGCGTCAACAAGGCGCGCATGGCACGCCCGCACTTCATCAAGGAGTTCCCCGGCAAGGAAACCAATCTGCGCTGGGTTGCGAACGAGATTGCCGCGCACCGGCCGTGGAGCGATACGCTGGTACGCTTTGAGCCGGCGATCGTCGAACAGCAGCAAAAGCTGCTCGACCTGCAGGCTCGCGTCGGCATCCCGATCAAGGAACTCAAGGAGATCAACCGCCAGATGTCGACCGGCGAGGCCAGGGCGCGCCGCGCCAAGCGCGAAATGACCGAAGCCAACCTGCGCCTGGTGATCTCGATCGCCAAGAAGTATACCAACCGCGGACTGCAGTTCCTCGACCTGATCCAGGAAGGCAACATCGGCCTCATGAAGGCAGTGGACAAGTTCGAATACCGCCGCGGCTATAAATTCTCGACCTACGCCACGTGGTGGATACGCCAGGCGATCACGCGCTCGATCGCGGACCAGGCGCGCACCATCCGCATCCCCGTACACATGATTGAGACCATCAACAAGATGAACCGCATCTCGCGCCAGATTCTGCAGGAGACCGGCCAGGAACCCGACCCGGCATTGCTCGCCGAGAAGATGGAGATGCCGGAAGAGAAAATCCGCAAGATCCTCAAGATCTCGAAGGAACCGATTTCGATGGAAACGCCGATCGGCGACGACGACGATTCGCATCTCGGCGATT
>CAYIRZ010000045.1:0-12987 GCA_964365845.1 uncultured Streptomycetaceae bacterium | reverse complement strand
TACTATGCGGTTCCCTGCGCCGGCGGCGTGCTGCACACGCTGAATCTGCGCCTGCATCCCGATGACATCGCCTATATCGCGAACCACGCCGGCGACCGCTTTCTGATCGTCGACGATGTGCTGTTGCCGCTCTTCGACAAATTTCGTGAGAGCACGAATTTTGAAAAAGTAATCGTGGTTCCTCTTTCAGGATCCTCCGTTCCCGCGCATTACGGGAATTACGAAGCGCTGATCGCGCAATCCGCGCCGCTGAGCCCGCCCGCGCTGGACGAGGAAGATCCGGCAGGCATGTGCTATACCTCGGGTACCACCGGCAGGCCCAAAGGCGTGGTCTATTCGCACCGCTCCATCGTGCTGCATTCGCTGGCCACGGCAACGGTGGATTATCTCGGCGTTGGCAACCGCGACTGCGTGTGCCCGGTGGTGCCGATGTTCCACGTCAATGCCTGGGGCATTCCGTTCACCGCGGCGATGATGGGCGCGAAGCTGGCGTTTCCCGGCCCGCATCTCGATGCCGTAAGCCTGCTCGATCTGTACCAGTCGGAGCGGGTGACGTTGACCGCCGGCGTGCCGACGATCTGGACCGGCATCCTGCAGGCGCTCGAAAAGGAGCCGGCGCGCTGGCAACTGGCACCGGGCATGCGCATGGTGGTGGGCGGCGCCGCGGCGCCGGAAGCGATGATCCGCGCTTTCGACAAATTCGGCCTCACCGTGGTGCACGGCTGGGGCATGACCGAGACTTCGCCGGTCGGAACGGTCAATTATCCGAAAAGCGAAACGGCGGATTTCCCGTCGGACCGGCAGTACGAATTGCGCGCCAAACAGGGGGTGCCGCTGCCGTTTTTCGAAATCCGCGCCATGGGCGATGAGGGCGAGGCGCCGTGGGACGGCAGGACCATGGGGGAATTGCAGGTGCGCGGGCCGTGGGTCGCCGCGGGCTACCACGATCTCGATGCCGAATCCGGCAAATGGACCGCTGACGGCTGGTTCCGCACCGGAGACATCGTGACCATCGATGCCTCGGGCTATATCAAGATCACCGACCGCATCAAGGATCTCGTCAAATCGGGCGGCGAATGGATCAGTTCGCTCGATCTCGAAAATGCGCTGGCCGGCCATCCCAAGGTGCAGGAAGCGGCGGTGATCGGCGTGCCGCATCCCAAATGGGACGAGCGCCCGCTCGCGGTGGTGGTGCTGAAACCCGGGCAGACCGCGACGGCGGAGGAATTGCGCGAATACCTCGCGCCGAAGTTTGCCGGCTTCTGGCTGCCCGACGGCTTCGCGTTCGTGGACGAAATCCCGCGCACCTCGACCGGCAAGATGATGAAGGCTAAACTACGCGAACAATTCAAGGCTTGGAAAGGTCGTGAATAGCAAGCGGTAAGCAGCAAGCGGTTTTCAACTTGGTTGTGATAACCTGTTTTTCCCCGCTCACTGCTTACCACTTACTGCTTACGGTTTCCTTTCTGGAGAGTGCAATGAACGAACCAAAACTGCAAATTGACATCGTTTCCGACGTGGTTTGACCCTGGTGCTTCATCGGGAAGCGCCGTCTCGCGACAGCCCTGAGCCTTTACCGCGAACAGTTTCCCGATGCAGAAGAGCCGGCCGTGCGCTGGCTGCCATTCCAGCTGAATCCCGACATTCCTGATGGCGGCATGTCGCGCCAGGCGTATATTGCGCGCAAGTTCGGTCCCGGCGGGAACAAGTATGAGCGCGTTGCCGCCGTCGGCAGGCAAGTCGGCATCGACTTCGCGTTCGACAAAATCCAGGTCCAGCCGAATACCGTAAACGTACACCGCCTGCTGCACTATGCCGCCGCGCAGTCGCGGCAGGACGAGACGGCTGAAGCGCTGTTCCGCGCCTATTTCATCGAGGGCGAAAACCTCGCGGACCGCAACACGCTGGCGGACATCGCCGCGCGCGCCGGTTTCGATCGCGCGGTGGTTGCGGAATATCTCGCGAGCGATACCGACCGCGAGCAGGTCCAGGCCGCGGATGTCGAAGCGCGCAGTAACGGCGTCGAAGGCGTGCCGTTCTTCATCTTCAACCACAAGATCGGCATGTCGGGGGCGCAGGAACCGGAGACGCTGCTGCAGGCGATGGTGCAGGCGCTGCAGGACGAGCCTGGCGCGGCGACATGACCGGGCCGGCCCGTCCCCGGTTACAGGCTTGTTCCTGACGTAAAATCATCTGCTTATGATGCGGTTGCGGGTGGTCTTTCGTGACAAACTGCAAAGATTGTTTGCGCCGTCAGGAGGCATACTGCGCACAAATTGTCGCAGCGAGTCGGCTAAACTTGCTGTGCCATGACCGAAGCCGCTGAATATCGCAACGCGCTCGCGCTGCAGTCCATGCTGTTCGAGTACCGCCTGGAATCGGTGCTGGGCGCGGGCACCTTCGGCACCACCTATCTCGGCTGGGATACCCACCTCGAGAAACACGTCGCCATCAAGGAATACCTGCCGGCCGAACTGGCGGTGCGCGCCCTCGACGGCAGCATCGTGCCGGTCACCAGCGGGCACAGCAACGACTATCAATGGGGACTCGACCGCTTTCTCCTCGAAGCGCGCACGCTGGCCAAGTTCAGCCATCCGCATATCGTGCGCGTCAACCGTTACTTCGAAGCGAACGGCACTGGCTACATGGTGATGGATTACGAGAAAGGCGAGCCGCTGAGCGAGCGGCTCAAACGCGAGCCGTTTCCCGGCGAGGTCCAGCTCAAGGCCGTCCTCGCGCCGCTGCTCGAGGGTTTGAGCGCGGTGCATGCCGCGGGCTTTCTACACCGCGACATCAAGCCCGGCAATATTTTCATACGCGACGGCGGCAGTCCGGTGCTGATCGACTTCGGCTCCGCGCGCCAGGCCATCGGCGGCGCGACCCGGAGCCTCACCGCGGTGATCACGCCGGGCTATGCGCCCTTCGAGCAGTATTCGAGCGAGGCGCAGCAGGGGCCGTGGACCGATATTTACGCCATGAGCGGCGTGCTCTACCGCGCGCTCACCAACACCAACCCGCCCGACGCGGTGAGCCGGATGCGCGGCGATAGCGTGGCGCAGGGGCTCGCTGCCGCGCGCGACCGTTACAGCGAACCGTTCCTGCGGGCCGTCGAATGGGCGTTGGCGCTGGACGAGAAAAAACGCCCGCAGGACGTCGGCGAGTGGAAACGCGCGCTGTCGGGCGCGCAAGCAGTACCGGTCATGGCGCCGGCACCCGCGGTTGCGGCGCCATCCGGCGCCGTGGATGCGGCCACGGTCCAGCTCAGCCGGCGCGAACCACCCGCCGAGGAACAGACCCGCTATCTTCCGCGAGCGCGGCCCGCGCAGCAAAAAACGCAACCGAAACGGCGTTGGGCGGGCATCGGCATTGCCGCCCTGTTCATCGTGGCAATAGCCGCGGCCGCTTCGTGGTACAAACAGCGTCAGGCCGAACAACCCGCGCCGGTACCGCTTGCGCAGGCCCCGCTACCGGAGCCGGCGTCTGCTCCGGCCGCGCCCAAAGCCGGACCACCTTTGCCACGGTCCAAGCCCCAATCCAGACCGGCCGTCGCCGAGCCGCGCGCCGACCGGTCCAGGGCGCCGGTAAGCGATGCCGTAGCGTTGCCGCCTATCGCCATGGCGGAGCGCGACCGGCCGTCGCGCGAGCGCGGACCGCGGCCGGGGGACAGTCCGGATGCCGAGCAGATCAGAAAAGCGGCGGCGGGGGAGTTCCGTTCCGCTGATCGCGACGGCGACGGTTATTTATCGCGCGGCGAAGTCAGCGGGCATTTTCCCCTGATCGAGCGCGAGTTCAAGCGCGTGGACGCCGACGGCGACGGCAAGATTTCGCAGCAGGAATTTCTGCGCCTGCGCCAGCGGCAGGCGGAAACGATGCAGGGCAGACAGTAAAAGTTAAAGGGCTGTTTCGCACGGAGCATTCCTGACGTTGCTCGCCCAGCTTCTCGGCGATTTTCTCGAAGTATGGCGTATGAAACCGCTTCCCGCCGCGAGGCGGAGTCATCCCGGAGCAAGATTTTTTCGCCGTATGTACGATACCGAACGGAACGCCTGAACGAGACAAGCGATAGTCACTTTGATGATCGGCGGTTGGCAACCGCGCTTACCGTGCCGGTGTTGACGGGCAATATTTGAGGCATGAAGATTGCCCGGTGAAGACCCTATAGGAGAAGTGAAATGAAAAATTACATACCGCTGGTTGTTGCCGCTGTCCTGCTGGCTGGGGGTTGCGGAAAAAAAGAAGAAGCGCGGCCGGTTGCACCTCAGCCACCTCTACCATCCCTGATGAAACCGGGAGATCCATTGCCCCCAGTCGCTCCGACGCCGCTGCTCCCCGCTCCCAATGCGCCTAAACCTGAGGCCCCGTTGCCGCAAGCGGGGCAGGCGGGCGACCATTCAAGCCCTGCTTTTAAAGGCGGGGGCGCGCCGGACAAGAAGTAGAGCCTGTCTCAATATGACATCAACTTAAAAGGAGCATCGATCATGGGAAAATACCTTCTGGGTTGGATTTTGGGTGTGCCGGTCATCGTGCTGGTAATTATCTATTTGATTTTTAATTAGGAAGCACCCTACACGGGTTGGAGCACGCTAAGCCTCCATAATTTCGGCACTTTCGTTCCAAGAAATCGTGTTATACGGTCTTGGAATACCATTTTTGCCGTTTAAACCATGCGCGTAGTTCCTGCCGGGTTGTCGAACTTGCCGCGCGCCTGCGTTTCGCGGATGTGTTGTTTGGCGAGCAGGTCGAGGGTGAGCATGGGGGATTTTTACAGTCAGGTTAACGCAATGCTGGCGATGCGGACGGGTAGCGGGCTGCTCACGGTCTCCGGATTTGCTGAAGAACCTTCGATGCGCTTATAACTTCGCCTCGCTCGGCTTCGGCGATCGCTGACAGGAGCTTGGCTTCGTCCTCGGGTCCGAGCTCGAAGGTCTCATCACTCTCCACGATAGAAGGATTCAGCCCCATCGGTCTGCAGAGGCACCGTTGTTTCAAGCCGCTTCCGCGTGCAGCCGCACACCGAGCGCGCGTGCCACTTTGAGGACGGTGGCAAGGCTCGGGTTGCCGTTCTCGCTGAGAGCCTTGTACAGACTTTCCCGGCTGAGGCCCATATCTCGCGCGACTTGGGACATACCCTTCGCGCGGGCGATGTCTCCCAATGCGCGCGCAATGCCTGCTGCATCGTTGGGCGCCTCGGCCAGCCAGGCATCGAGGTAAGCAGCCATCTCTTCGGGGGTGCGCAGTTGCTCTGCCACGTCGTAGGCCACTGTCCTGGTTTTCGCTGATGGTTTGGTTACGCTCTTGGGCATTTCGAATTACTCCTACAGGTTTTTGACAAGCGCGATGGCCGCCTTGATGTCTTGCTGCTGCGTCGACTTGTCGCCGCCGGCCAGAAGCACGATAAGTTCGCCACCTCTCTCGGTGTAGTAGACGCGATAGCCGGGACCGAACGTTCACGGTGACCCGCACGCGTCCGGGTGGGGCGCCATGTTAAAACGAGGCATCCTCGAAAATAAAGGTGCGTGTCCTTTATACGTTCTTTATAGGAAATGGCGGTGGGCGCAGGGCATCGCGTCTCTCCTTAAAGCGTGCGTTTTATCTACGAAAATGCGCTGCTAAGCGTCTGAATGGCCGCTATCTCACGGCCTTGTGTCGCAAGATCAATACTTTGCGCTGGTCCGACCCGATTATCTGGTTAACCTTCAACACCCTGCCGGCCGCCGCCTGAACCTGTCAGGCGGCGGGTAATGCAGAGGCGCGTTTTACCTTTGGGGCGCCAGCTTTTCGGGCTTGCCACAGATCATAGCTGGCCTGCTGCGCAATCCACAGGTCGGCTCGCCCACCGTTTTTCACACCTAGCCACCCCTCCAGGCGTAGCGCCATTTCCGGCGAGATAGCGGCGCGGCCGTTGAGGACGCGAGACAGCGCCGCGCGGGTCACCCCTAATTGCGCGGCGGCATCGGTCACGGTCAGACCCAGCGCAGGCAATACATCCTCGCGCAAGGTTTCGCCTGGATGGGGAGGGTTGTAAATTCGCGTCATTTCCAATATTCCTTAGTGATAGTCCTGATAATCCACCAACACGGCATCAGTCCCCTCAAAGATGAAGGTCACACGCCAGTTGCCATTCACCCACACGGACCAATGCCCGGTCGTAAGCAAATGCAATTTCCATCCCGGCACGTTCATGTCATCGGCGGACTTTGCAAGGTCAAGCCGCGACAGTTGCCGCTTCAGGCGCGGCGCATGGTGCGGTTGAATCCCTGCCCGACTGCCGGTCTCGAAGAATGCCCGCAGCCCCTTGTGGCGGAATGTCTTAATCACGCGTACAGTGTATAGCGTCGCGTTACAGCCGTCAACCGGCGGTTGCCACTTGTGTCGGTTACCACTTGCAAGCGGGCTGTGCCGGCGACCCGCCAGAGACGTGCCTGGGATCGCCCGCCGCTTGCCTGGCGACTCACCGCCCAGGAACACTCAGAGAGACGAATTGATTGCAGACTAATTTGTCTCCGATCCCGAAGTTGTGATTGTTTTTATTGTATTTTATGTCTTCCGCCTAAGGAGCTTGCCGGACCCAAGTCCGACAAGCTCCTTTCGGTCCGCGCTCAAGGCTGTTCATTGAGAAACCGATCAAGCACATGCCGTGCATTTTTTGCATTGCGTTGTAGTGCGCCATGTCCTTCGTCCGGATCTTCGATGGTCTCAAGGACGGTTGCGCCCTGTTCCCGCAGCCATGCGGCTGTTCGTTTCATTCCGGGAATGCCACTGCGGTCTGGATTGGGATCGCGCGCGCCGGCTATTGTTATCCAGCGCGTGCTCCGTAACGGATGATCACCGAATGCACCCGCAAGAATCGCGCGCGTTGGCGGGTAGTCGAGGCTGACACTGCCGGAGCTGGCGACGGCGAGTGAAAAGTAGTGTCTGCCACGGCCGGCGTCGAGAGCGGCAACGGCGTAGGAATTAGCGGAACCGCGACTGAACCCGTGCAACATCACCGTGCCAGGTTGCACACCGCGTTTCTGGAGCGCAATGTCGATTTCGCGGTAGATTTGCATAGGCGCGTAGTAGGACTTGGAGGTGTCGTCCGTGCCGGTCCACCACTGCACGCTTATCAACCCCACGTCGCGATTTTTCAGATGCGGATACCAGATAGCAAGGTCGTCGGTGGCAAAACCTTGAGTGCCATGCAGCGAGACAATCCAGCGTTTTGGTTCTTTCCCGGGCGCTTTCCACGCCACGATAAAGCTCCGGCCGTCGGATGTGGGCAGGATGTCGGGATTTAATTTTACGGCGTCTGCAAACCAGCGCCCGCTTTGTGCGCGGCGGTAAACCTCCGCGGCGTGACCGGTAAGTGTCACTTGGCTTGCCGGCAAGGATTGCCAACTCAGCATAAGAATAATGAAAATTGCGGTGGCCATCTTCATGGACAGCGGCGGAAATAAAGTTCTCATTGTCTTCGTGAGTAGTTGGAAAAATTACCATCCCTCATGGCTGTCATTCCAGCAGAAAATCCCACACGACCTTGATCTGATCTTCCGCCATCAACATCGGCGCGTGGCCGATGCCTGCGAATTCCACCAGCTTCGGCTTCGGTCCGCGCTGCGTCATTTGCAATGCGGTTTCCTTCAGCAGCAGGTCGGACTGCGCGCCGCGCAGCAGCAGCGTCGGACAGCGCACCGCGTCCCAGTAACCGCTGAGGTCGATGTCGGCGAGCGGGCCTTTCTGGAACGGGATGCCGATGCCGGGGTCGTAGCTCATGCCCCACGTGCCGTCGTTGTGGGGCTTGGCGCCGTGCAGCGTGAGATGGTGCCATTGCTCGTCGGTAAGCGGCCCGAACGGCGCCGACACCGCGCGCACGTAGGCTTCGAGTTCCTTGAAGGTATCGAAGCGCGGGTCTTTGCCGACGTAGATGGCGATGCGTTCGAGCGAGGCTTTCGGCACCAGCGTGCTGATGTCGTTCAGCACCAGTTTTTGAATCGGCGTTTTCGGAAACGCGGCGAGCAGCATGCCGAGAATGCCGCCCATGGACGTGCCGACCCAGTAGATGGTTTTCTCGCCGCCGGCGGTGATGCGCGCGATCAATGCATTCATGTCGGCCAGGTATTGCGGATAACCGTAGTCTTTCTTCGCTGCCAGCCAGTCGCTTTTGCCGCGCCCCACGACATCGGGGCACACCACCCGGAAATCCGGCTCCAGCGCCCGCGCCAGCATGTCGAAGTCGCGGCAGTTGCGCGACAAGCCGTGCGCGCAGATCACCACGCGCGGGTTCGCCGCATCGCCCCAGTCGGTGTAATGCATGCGGTGGAAGCCTTTGCCGCTCAGGCACGAAACGAAATCTTCTTTCATTTGCGCAAGTCTCCGGAAGACTGGAAACGGCTCCCGGATTGCTTGGCGCTGTACATCGCGATATCCGCCGCCTTGATCAGCGCACTCATGTCCTGGGCATTATCGGGGAAGATCGCGATGCCTATGCTGGCCCCGATCCGGACTTCCTGCCGTCGATCGCCTAAATGAAAGCTCGCGGACAAGGCTTCGACGATTTTACCCGCCACGATCTCGGCATCCTCGATGTCCGCGATCCTGGGCAGGATGACGGTGAATTCGTCTCCTCCG
This sequence comes from uncultured Streptomycetaceae bacterium, assembly GCA_964365845.1. Lineage (GTDB taxonomy): Bacteria > Pseudomonadota > Gammaproteobacteria > Burkholderiales > SG8-41 > CAKKQX01. The sequence continues at coordinate 4,380 of CAYIRZ010000045.1, read as the reverse complement.
ATGCGGGCAACGGTATCGGATTTCCTCATCAGACGCTGGATTCTCCCGGTCGTATGCTTCAGCAGCTCATCCCCCGCATCGTGCCCCAGGGTGTCATTCACGGTCTTGAAACCGTCGAGATCGACGTAGAGCAGCGCCAATGGATGATGATCGCGCCTGGCAAGACTGATGGCCTGACTCAACCGGTCATGGAACAGCGCCCGATTGGGAAGCCCGGTGAGGCTGTCGTAATGAGCCAGGCGCCGGATGCGCTCTTCCGCCTGTTTGCGCTCGGTGATGTCGCGGAACACACCGGTAAAATGCCGCTTGCGCCCGAAGCGTATTTCGGCCACGTTGAGTTCGATCGGAAACTCGCTCCCATCCTTGCGCAGCGCGGGGACTTCCCGTGGTCGGTCGATAATCTGTTTTTTCCCGGTGCGGAGATAATGCGCGATGTAGCCATCGTGTGCGCCGGCATGCGGTTCGGGCATCAGGATCTTGACGTTCTTGCCGATAGCCTCGGCTGCCGCGTAGCCAAACATGCGTTCCGCCGCCGGATTGAAGGACTCGATGATGCCCCGCTCGTTAATGGTAATGATCCCTTCCGCCGCGGCGTTCAGCACGGCTTTGGCCCGGGCGGCCTCGCTTTTCAAACTGGTTTCGAGCGGTCGTACGTACATAAGCCAGATGAAAATCGACACGATGCTGGTCAGCAGGGCGGCATCGAGCGATATCGTCAGCCACAGCGGGGTGGTATACGGTAGCAGGTGCTCGAGCATGAACATCACCGCCGCTTCGGTGCAGAAGATCAGCACTAGCAGAACGGCGAAGAACAGTGACGGAGATGATCGTCTGGACAACATGTTAAAAATTATCAATAAAAACAATATATTACAACAATTCTATCGCGTTTTCCCCATTCATGGCAAGAAAGGCGGTCGGAGATTCTAAAATCAGGGGAAAATCCGGAAGTTTCATCGGTTTTGGTTTTTTTGATATGCGTTCCAACGACTTTAATCTGAGCAACCTGAGCGGGCTGACGCAGTCCGAGGTCGAGGCACGGCTTGCGGCCGAAGGCCATAACGAGTTGCCCACGGCGCGCCGCCGCGACTTCCTGGCGATCGCGCTGGAGGTGGTGCGCGAGCCGATGTTCCTGCTGCTGGTCGCCGCCGGCACGATCTATCTGATGCTCGGCGACGTCAACGAGGCGCTGATACTGCTCGCGTCGGTGGTGGTGATCGTGCTGATCACGATCTACCAGGAACGCAAGACCGAGCGCGCGCTGGAGGCGTTGCGCGATCTGTCGAGCCCGCGCGCGCTGGTGATACGCGATGGCAAGCGCAGCCGCATCGCCGGGCGCGAAGTGGTGCGCGGCGATATTCTGATCCTCGAGGAAGGCGACCGCGTGCCCGCCGACGCGGTATTGCTGGACTGCCACGATCTCAAAACCGACGAATCATTGCTCACCGGCGAGTCGGTGCCGGTCACCAAGGCGCCGTGGGATGGCGTGAAACAGATCGGACAGCCGGGCGGGGACGATCTGCCTTTCGTCTATTCGGGCACGCTGCTTACCGCGGGCAACGGCGTGGCCGAGGCGCTGGCAACCGGCGCGCGTACCGAGATGGGCAGGATCGGCAAGGCGCTGCAGGGCATAGTCCAGGAGGCGACCACGCTGCAGCGCGAAACCAAGCTCGTCGTGTTCCGGATCGCGGCCCTGGGGCTCGTGCTGTGTGTGCTGGTCGTGGTGCTCTACGGTCTTACGCGCGGCGCCTGGCTCGAGGGTTTTCTGGCCGGCATCACGCTGGCGATGGCGATTCTGCCCGAGGAATTCCCGGTGGTGCTGACGGTGTTCCTGGCGCTCGGCGCGTGGCGTATTTCCAAGAGCCGGGTGCTGACGCGGCGCGTGCCGGTGATCGAAACGCTGGGCGCGGCAACGGTGCTGTGCGTGGACAAGACCGGGACGCTGACGCTCAATCGCATGGCGGTCAGGCAACTGTATGCGGGCGGGCGGTTTCACGACGTAGCCGCGGCTCGTGAGAGCGGACTTGATGGCGGTTTCCACGATCTGGTCGAGTACAGCGTGCTGGCGAGCGAGAGCTATCCGTTCGATCCGATGGAAAAGGCCTTTCTCGAACTCGGCGACCGTTGCCTGCCGCAGCGCCGCGCGCGTCACGCCGCATGGGAGCTGGTCAGGGAATATCCGTTATCGCCGGAGTTGCTCGCGCATACCCATGTCTGGCGCACGGGCGAAGCTACCCGTGTTGTAGCGGCCAAGGGCGCTCCGGAAGCGGTCGCGCAACTGTGCGGAATCGGGCCCGGCGCGTGGGCCGGGATCGAAGCCGCCGTCGCGCGCATGGCCGGACAGGGGCTGCGCGTGATCGCGGTCGCCAGGGCGGCGCATGACGGAGAACAGTTTCCGGAGAACCCGCGGGATTTCGCGTTCGAATGGATCGGTCTGATCGGCCTTGCGGATCCGGTGCGCCCCAACGTGGCACAGGCTTTGCGCCAGTGCTACGGCGCCGGAATCCGGGTGGTGATGATCACCGGCGATTATCCCGTCACCGCGCAGGCGATCGCGCGCCAGATCGGTTTGACGCCCGCGGACCAGGTGATCACCGGCGCGCAGTTGCGGGACATGAACGATGCGCAACTGCGCGAGCGCATCGGGCAGGTCGGCATTTTTGCCCGTGTCGTGCCGGAACAGAAGCTGCGCCTGGTCGAGGCCTTCAAGGCCAACGGCGAGGTGGTGGCGATGACCGGCGACGGCGTCAACGACGCGCCGGCGCTCAAAGCCGCGCATATCGGCATCGCGATGGGCGGGCGCGGCACCGATGTGGCGCGCGAGGCCGCGTCGCTGGTGCTGCTCGACGACGATTTCGATTCCATCGTGCACGCGGTCCGGCTCGGGCGCCGCATCTACCGCAACATCCGCAACGCCATGTCGTATCTGCTGGCGGTGCACGTGCCGATCGCGGGCATGGCTTTCGTGCCGCTGCTGTTCGGCTGGCCGGCGGTGTTTTTTCCGGTGCACATCGTGTTTTTTGAATTCGTGATCGATCCGGCGTGCTCGATCGCGTTCGAAGCCGATCCGATCGACGACGAGGTGATGCAGCGCCCGCCGCGCAGATCGACCGAGCACCTGTTCGACTTCGGCACGGTCGCGCTGAGCCTGCTGCAGGGCGCGAGCATGCTGCTGATGGTCGCCTTGACGTACGGCTGGGTTCTGGAGCGCGGCGCGGGCGAAGCCGATGCGCGCGCCATGGCTTTTGCCACCATCGTGTTCGGCAATCTCGGGCTGATACTCGCCAACCGCTCGCGCAGCCGCACCTTGTTCGCCACGCTGCGTTATCCCAACCCTGCCTTGTGGTGGGTGATAGTCGGCACCATCGCCGGGCTGATGCTTGCGCTGTATGTGCCTTATCTGCGCGGCTTGTTCCGGTTTGGCGTGCTTCATGCGGACGACCTGCTGCTTTGTCTCGCCGCGGCGGTCGCCGGCTTGTCGGGGTTCGAGCTGTACAAGATGCTGCGGCCGCGCGCTGCGAAATGAGAGTAGCGGAGGCGCCCCCCCAGCGCCAACCAATGCTTTCAGGCGAGGCGCCGGCGCTACAAAAGCGATCTATCGCGCCGGGTATCAGCGCATTTGGCCACGCGCTCTTGGTGTTTTTTATTTTAGGAGCTTGTGGACTCAAGTCCGACAAGCTCCTGGGCAGGTGGAACTCCGCATCTTATGCCGGTATAAATAATTTCGAATCTCGGCGCGGGGGCTTGTGCGTAGAATGCATGCCAGGAGTTTGTCGGACTTGGGTTCGACAAACTCCTATAATGAAAACACTAAATGGGACCAAGTCCGACAGGCTGCTAGCTGGTCCGTAACGTTTAAAAAGGAAGTAGGTCGGCAATCCTTTGCCGACATTCGCGCATTTGGCGGCATGGGAATGCCGCCCTACTATCGAAATGACTGTTACAGTCCACTAGCCTATTCCATATGCCAATCGCCCTTAGTCCCGAAAGCGCCGCCGAGCGCGTGGAAACCAAAAACACCACGTGCTACATGTGCGCGTGCCGCTGCGGCATCCGCGTCACGCTCAGAAACGGCGAAGTGCGCTACATCGAGGGCAATCCCGATCATCCGCTCAACCAGGGCGTGATCTGCGCCAAGGGCGCTTCCGGCATCATGAAGCAGTACTCGCCGGCGCGACTGACCCGGCCGCTCAGGCGCAAACCGGGCGCTGAGCGCGGCGCCGCGGAATTCGAGGCGATCAGCTGGGACGAGGCGTTCGCGCTGATGGAAGAGCGCCTGAAGAAAATCCGTGCTACCGATCCCAAGAAGTTCGCGCTGTTCACCGGCCGCGACCAGATGCAGGCGCTGACCGGATTGTTCGCGCGCCAGTTCGGCACCCC
>CAYIRZ010000044.1:0-13162 GCA_964365845.1 uncultured Streptomycetaceae bacterium | reverse complement strand
CTGGTAAGCGTAGCGCAGCAGCGACTTCAGCTCCTCCATCATCTCGACGAAAACCGGGTCGAGATAGCCGATGGCAGGCTGGCTCATGGTGGTGAGCACGCGCGGATGGATTTCCGTCGGCCCGGGTCCCATCAGCGTGCGCTGCGGAGGATGGAAAGAGCTGATGCGTTTTGCGGGCGCATATTTGTTCATCGTGTCACTCCCTGAAAGAGTCGATCCAAAAAAATTCTCCCCGTCCGGCCGCGACTTGAGCCGGATCGGTTTCCTGGCATTGGCTTCGTTGAGAATCTCGACGGCCGTGACCTGGCCGCCCGAGACATGCTCGACTTCCATCGCCCAGCGCGCCGGCACATAACCGGATTTGATCCAGTTGTTGACGACGGCGCGGTCGAGACGGAAGCGGCGGGCGACTTCGGCTTGGCTGCCGAAAACGGCGACGAGACGTTCAGCACAGTTCATAAGTTCTGAAAGATTACCATGACAAAATAATTTTGACAAATCGGAATTTTTGGCGGTCGGATCGCCAAAAATTTACGTAACTATATGTTTTAGTTATATTTTATATAAACTCTTCCGGTGGGTCGAAGGCCTTGTCACCCTCCGCCGGCACATCTCCAGTCGCCACAACCGCGCCAAAATCGAAGAGCGCGCGGTCCAGAAGATGCGAGGGGTTCACGTTCTGGAGGCCGGTGAGTATGGTTTCGACCCGCCCCGGATGACGTTTTTCCCACTCGCGCAACAACGCCTTCACTTCCTTGCGCTTCAGCGTTTCCTGCGAACCGCACAGCGTACACGGAATGATGGGGAATTGTTTGATTTCCGCGTATTCCGCAAGGTCCTCCTCCTTGCAGTAGGCCAGCGGCCGGATCACGACATGCTTGCCGTCGTCCGACACCAGCTTGGGCGGCATCGTCTTCAGCTTGCCGCCGTAGAACAGGTTCAGGAAAAACGTTTCCAGTATGTCGTCGCGGTGGTGCCCGAGCGCGATTTTGGTGGCCCCGAGCTCGCCCGCCACGCGGTAAAGCACGCCGCGCCGCAGCCGCGAACACAGCGAGCACATGGTCTTGCCCTCGGGAATCACGCGCTTCACTACGCTGTAGGTGTCCTGCGCCGTGATGCGGAACGGCACGCCAAGCGCAGTCAGGTATTCCGGCAGCACCTGTTCCGGATAACCCGGCTGCTTCTGATCGAGATTGACCGCGACGATATCGAAATGAACTGGCGCGCGCTCCCGAAGATGCATCAGAACATCGAGCAGCGCATAACTGTCCTTGCCGCCCGAGAGGCACACCATCACGCGGTCGCCTTCGCGAATCATGTCGAAATCGGCGATCGCCTGCCCCGCCTGCCGGCGCAGGCGCTTGGCAAGCTTGTTGGCTTCGTACTGCTGCTTCTGGACGATTCTGGAATCAGGCGCGTTCATCGGTATTAGTCTTAAAGGTTGACGCTGCGGCCGCCGTCGACCGCGATCACCTGGCCGGTGACGTAGGGCGCGGCGGCGATCAGGAATTCCACCGCCTTGGCGATATCGTCGGGCTCGCCGATGCTCTTCAGCGCCGTCTGGTTGATGATGCGCTGGCGCGACACTTCGTCCTTCCAGGTGTCGTCGTCCGGCCACAGGATAGTGCCGGGCGCAACGCCGTTGACCCGCACTTCGGGCCCGAGTTCGCGCGCCAGAGAGCGCGTCAGCGTCAGCAACCCGCCTTTCGCCGTGGTGTAGACGACGTGGTTTTTCATCGGAAACTCGGCGTGGATGTCGATGATGTTGACGATGCAGCCGTGCGCTTTCCTGAGTTCGCGCGCGGCGGCCTGCGACAGGAACAGCGGCGCCCGGAGATTGGTGCCGATGAGATCGTCCCAGGCTTTCTCGGTAATCTCGCCCACCGGCGTCGGATAAAAACTCGAGGCGTTGTTGATCAGCGCATCGAGCCGGCCGAACTCCTTGATCGTGGCCTTGACCAGATTCGGCAGCGCCTCGAGTTTGAGCAAATCGGCCTGCACCAGCGCCACCGAACCCGCGCGCTGCGCGGTGAGTTCCGACTTGAGCGCGCGCGCAGCGGCCGCCGAAGAACGATAATGCAGCATCAGATTGGCGCCCGCGGCATGCAGCCGGCGGCAGATCGCCGCGCCGACGCGCTTTGCGCCGCCGGTGATCAGCACGGTCTTGCCTTCGAGTGACGCGCTCATAGGATATTGTTTATTTTAGCCTATTCGAGCATCATCCGGAGCGTGAATATCCCTCCTCACCTCGCCCATTTGCCGCCGCCTCCTCCCGAAGCACAGGCGATCAGCGACCGGCTGACCGGACTGATCGCCGGGGAAATCGCCGCCGGCGAGGGCTGGATCAGCTTCTCGCGCTTCATGGAACTCGCGCTTTATGCGCCGGGTTTGGGCTATTACAGCGCCGGCAGCCGCAAGCTGGGGCGCGATGGCGATTTTGTCACCGCGCCGGAATTTTCCCCGCTCTTCAGCCGCTGCCTGGCGCGTCAACTCGCCGAGCTGATCGGTTGCGGGCTGACCGACATTCTGGAGATCGGCGCCGGCAGCGGCGCGCTCGCCGCCGGCCTGCTCCCCGAACTGGCCGCGCTTGGCCATGGACCGGATAACTACTTCATTCTCGAAGTCAGCGCCGATCTGCGCGAGCGTCAGCAAGCGCGGGTCGCGAAGCACGCGCCGCGGCAGGCCGGCAAAGTCCGCTGGCTCGACGTACTGCCCGCCAATTTCAACGGCATCATTATCGGCAACGAAGTGCTCGACGCCATTCCAGTACACATCGTGCGAACGCACAACGGCGCCATCGAGGAAATCGGCATAACCCGGGGAGAAAGCGGCGAAGCGTTCACGCGTGCTTGCCGCACGACCGATGGCGCCCTGCTGGCCGCCGCCCGGAATCTCCGGCTGCCCGACGATTATGAGACCGAAATTCATCTTGCGGCGCGCGCGTTCGTGAAGAGTTTCGCCCGCGTCCTCAAGCGCGGCGCCATCCTGTTCATCGACTATGGCTTTCCGGCGCATGAGTACTATCACCCGCAGCGCAACAGCGGCACGCTGATGTGCCATTATCGTCACCATGCCCATGCCGACCCGCTATGCCTGGTGGGGCTGCAGGACATCACCACCCATGTCGACTTCAGCGCTGTTGCCAAGGCCGGCGCGGCCGCCGGCCTCGACGTACTCGGCTACACGACGCAGGCGCAGTTCCTGATCAACTGCGGCATCACCGATATTCTGGGCGAAGTGTCCGCGGAAAATGTGCGCGATTACGCCCCGCTCGCCTCGCAAGCGCAAATGCTGCTCTCCCCAGCCGAGATGGGGGAGCTGTTCAAGGTTATCGCATTAGGCAAAGGCATCACGCCGCCGCCGCTGCTCGGGTTCAGGAGCGGCGACAAGAGCCATACGTTATGATGGCTCTGACCCGCTGGTGGTTTGGCATGCTCGCCGCCGTGCTGGTGACCGCCGCCGCAGCTGCGGAAGCGCCCGGGGTTACCAAGGCCCGCTACCTCTGGTCGCTAAGCCCGCACGGCAACATGCTGGAACGCATCCTGCCGCGGGCCATCGAGCCCGACCAATTGCCCGAGCCGCGGTCGGAAGGCGCGCGGCTCGCCGCGCAATACTGCGTGCAGTGCCACTACCTGCCGAACCCGCAGATGCACACCGCCGCCAACTGGGAAAAAACCGTGGAACGCATGGTCTGGCGCATGCAGGGCAAGGGCAATATGGGCAGGCTCATGAAAGAGATGATGGACAATGTCAAGGCGCCATCCGAAGAGGAGCTGGCGACGCTCACGCACTACCTGCGGAAACACGGCCAGAAGGAAATCGACCCCCAAAACCCGGCGCTCAAAACCACCGCGGGCCAGATGTTCAGCATCGCCTGCTCTCAGTGCCACGCGCTGCCGGACCCGCGGCGCCACACCGCACGCGAATGGCCGAGGGTAGTGCAACGCATGAAGCAGCACATGTCCTGGGCCAACATTGTGGTCGGCGCAAGCGAACTGCGCACCACGCCCGAACTCAACACCCAGGAAATCATTCGTTTTCTGCAGCGCTACGCGCGCCGGGAATCGGTAAGCGGTGAGCAGTGAGCAGTAAGCAGTGAGCAGCGAGCGGTTACCGCTTACGGCTTACGGCTTACCGCTTACCGCTTACGACCTACAACTTACGACTTACGCTTACCGTCATTTATGAAAGCCATGGTACTCCATGCGCCGCGCCGCGAGCTGAAACTGGTTGAGCTGCCGGTGCCTCAACCCGCGCCGGATCAGTTGCTGATCAAGGTCCACGCCTGCGGCGTGTGCCGCACCGATCTGCACGTCGTCGACGGCGATCTCACCGACGGCAAGCTGCCGATCATTCCCGGGCATGAAATCGTCGGTATCGTCGCCGAAAAAGGCGTGGCAGTCGAACGCTTCAACGTCGGCGACCGCGTCGGCGTGCCGTGGCTGGGCTATACCTGTGGAAAATGCAGCTACTGCGCCAGCGGCCACGAAAATCTGTGCGACAACGCGCGCTTCACCGGCTACCACCTCGACGGCGGCTACGCCGAATACACGCTCGCCGATCAGCGCTATTGCTTCGCGATTCCCGACGAATACGACGACGTCGCGGCGGCGCCGCTGCTGTGCGCGGGACTGATCGGCTATCGTTCGCTGGTCATGGCGGGCGATGCGAAAAAGCTCGGCATCTACGGCTTCGGCGCCGCGGCGCATATCGTTGCCCAGGTCGCGCGCTACCAGGGACGCGAGCTTTATGCGTTTACCCGACCCGGCGACGTTGAAGCACAAAAGTTCGCGCATGAACTCGGCGCAACCTGGACCGGAGACTCGACCACTATTCCACCGGACCCGCTCGACGCCGCGATCATTTTCGCGCCGGTCGGCGCGCTGGTGCCGCAGGCGCTGCGCGCCACGCGCAAAGGCGGCGCCGTGGTATGCGCCGGCATCCACATGAGCGACATCCCGGCGTTTCCCTACGACATCCTGTGGGGCGAACGCCGCATCCAATCGGTGGCGAACCTGACGCGCCGCGACGGCGAGGAATTCCTGAAGCTCGCGCCGCAGGTGCCGGTGCGCACCTCAACCGAGACTTTCGGTCTGGCTCAGGCCAACGAAGCACTGGCGCGCCTGCGCGACGGAAAAATCACTGGCGCGGCGGTGCTGGTGCCGGGCGGCATGCAATGAAAAACGCAAAGTGATACACTTGGAGTCGTAAATAATCAAAGCGATGTGACGCCTATGAAAATACTGATAGCCGAAGACAATTCCGTGGTAATGAAATTATTACACGCGCACCTGTCACCCCTTGGAGAAATTACGCCTGCCGCCAATGGCTTTGAGGCTTTTTCCGCCGCGAAAATTGCACTTCAAGATAAGCAGCCCTATGACTTGATCTGCCTGGATATCATGATGCCCGAGGTTGACGGAATTTCGGCGCTGCATAGTATTCGACAACTGGAAAGTAAACTTGGGATAACCCGGGAAACCAGATCCAAGATAATTATGACGACCGGAACGAGTGACAAACAGAATATCGAAGCGGCGAGGTCGGAAGGTTGCGACGGCTTTCTGGTAAAGCCGATAAGCAAGGAGCGTCTATTTAATGAACTTCGCAGGCTTGGATTGGATATTCCCGAACAAAGCTGATCTGTCATTGCGCCACTGGATAAGTGAAACGTATCCTTTAGGGCCCTCATCTCCTCCCTCACGGCATTGCCGGCACCGCCATCCCGCGCCGCACCGCCGGCCGCGCCGAGATGGCGTCGAACCAGCGCTTCACGTGCGGGAAATCGTCGAGGTCGGTCTTGTGCCATTCGTAACGCGCTACCCACGGGTAAGTCGCGATGTCGGCGATCGAATACTCGTCGGCCAGGTACTTGTGGTTCTTGAGACGGTCGTTCAGCACGCCGTAGAGCCGCCGCGTCTCGCTGGTATAGCGCTCGATGGCGTAGGGCACCATTTCCTTGGCCGCGCGCAGGAAGTGGTGCACCTGGCCGAACATGGGGCCGACGCCGCCCATCTGGAACATCAGCCACTGCATGGCGTCGTACTTGCCGCGCACGGATTGCGGCAGGAACTTGCCGGTCTTGCCGGCGAGGTAGAGCAGGATCGCGCCTGATTCCATCATGGTGTAGGGCTTGCCGTCCGGTCCTTCGGAATCGACGATGGCCGGGATCTTGCTGTTGGGGCTGATGGCGATGAACTCGGGCTTGAACTGGTCGCCCTTGCCGATGTTGACCGCATGCGCCTTATACTGCAGCCCGCATTCCTCCAGCATGATGGAAACCTTGCGGCCGTTGGGCGTGGTCCAGGTGTAGAGATCGATCATTTCAGTTCCTGTTGTGGGTTATTCAAATCCGCTGTGGCAAATGCTCCTAGATGTGGCCTTATCTGCACTTCAATCGCGATTGCTTCAGTTTGCATCGAGCGCGCGGCGTACCGCCTCCAGCCGGGCAGCATTGATCCGGCCGCGGATTTCATCCGGATTGGCCGCCGCCTGCGCGATTTTTCCGGCATCGACCGCAACCGCGGCCCGCAATGCGCGCTCCAGCCTGGCGCGCGCGGCCCCGGCTTCGGGTTCATCGACCAGCGCCGCCGTCATCAGTTCGGCGAAACGCTCGGGCCGGCGCCACACGTCCGTGGTATTCAGCAATTCGAGCAGGACTTCGGCATCGAGTCCCGTGGCATCGGCGATGAGATTGGCGTGGCGCGCGGCGAGCAGCGCCAGATCGCGGCACGCCGCCGGCGCGCGCAGGCGGTCGGCCAATGCTTCCACCGCAATCGGATCGAGCGAACGGGCCAGCACGGCGAAACGCGCTTCGAGCGATGCGCCGGCCTGCACTGCCGCGTCGAGCGCGTGCAATGTTTCCACGCCCTGTTCGCCGGACGTGAACAACGCATCGATCTCGGGCATGACGCGATCGAGCGCGCCGCATTCGCGCAGCGCTTCGAACATGCGCGACGGCTTTTTCTCCATCAGCCCCAACGCCACCTCCTGCCACACGCGTTCGGCGACCAGCGCATCGGCTTCGCCCTCCTTCACCATATTGCGCATCAGCGCCTGCGTTTCGGGCGCGATCGCGAAACCGTAGCGCGCGGCGAAGCGCGCCACGCGCAGGATGCGCACCGGGTCTTCGGCAAACGCCGGGCTGACGTGGCGCAGCACCCCGGCTTTCAGGTCGGCCGCGCCGTTGAAAGGATCGATGATCGCGCCGCGCTCGTCCCTGGCGATGGCGTTGATGGTGAGATCGCGTCGCGTCAGATCCTGTTCCAGGGTGACATCGGGCGCGGCGTGAAACGCAAATCCGTGATAGCCGCGCCCGGTTTTGCGCTCGGTACGTGCCAGCGCGTATTCCTCGTGGGTCTGAGGATGCAGAAATACCGGGAAATCCTTGCCCACCGGCTTGAAACCCAGCCTGACCATTTCCTCCGGACCGGCACCGACCACGACGTAGTCGCGGTCCTTTACCGGCAAGCCCAGCAGTTCGTCACGTACCGCGCCGCCGACGGCGTAAACCTTCATGACAGAGTGACCGGTAACCGGTGACCAGTGATTGGTGATTGGTACCCCTCAAGGGGGTATTGAAAAGAATGATTGGTGATTGGTGAACCCAACCTTCCCCCGCCGCCGGCAGAAGCCAGGGAGACAGTGTTACGCCTCACGCCTCACCCCTCTCTTGTGCGTACGGCTCGTCGGCGGCGACGAACGCGGTTTCCTTGCGTGCCGCGGCCATCCACTCCTGCACCGCGGGCAGCGCGCGCACCGCATCGGCATAGGCCCGCGCCACTAGCGGCAGCGCCACCGCATGAGTCATGAAGCGCATCACCACCGGGGCATAGTAAGCATCGGCGACAGTGAAACGCCCGAACAGCATCGCGCCGTCTTGTCCGAAGCGCTCGCGGCAGGATTGCCAGATCGCAACGATGCGATCGATGTCCTGCCGCACCTCGGGGCTCATGCCCTTGCCGGGGTGGCTGGCGCGAATGTTCATGGGCATCGCGCCGCGCAGCTTGCGGAAACCGGCATGCATTTCGGCGCAGATCGAACGCGCCACCTGGCGCGCCCCGGCATCCTCCGGCCACAAATGCTTTTCGGGAAATATTTCAGCGACCGTCTCGCAAATCGCCAGCGAGTCCCAGATTGGATCTTCATTCGCGATCAGAACCGGCACCTGCCCTGCCGGGGAATAGCGGCGCGCCTCGGCGATGCGCCCGGCATCGTCGAACCAGAGTTGGATTTCGTCGAAGGCAATCCCGGCCTGGCACAGCAGCACCCAGGGGCGCATCGACCACGAGGAATAGTTCTTGTTGCCGATGACCAGTTTGAGATCGGCAACCATGCACTATCTTCCGGCCCCGATGCGAAAGCGTTGATAGCGCGTGCGCGGGGTTTGCCGGGCAAGCCATGTGGGCGCCACCGCCGCCAGCGCCGTGGCCTTGATGCCAAACGGAAAATCACAGTTGCAGACACTATCGATTTTCATCGAGTAATAATTGTCGCGCGTCATGAGCTTTACCGGCAGCAACTCCATCGCAAACGCCTGCCAGTACGACAGCGTATCGTTGAGTCCGATGATGGGGCGCGAATGTCCCGTCGCAACGCCGGCGAATTCAACCAGATCACGCAGCGTGTAGACCCTGGGGCCACACAGATCGTAGCTTTTGCCGAAGCTGCCAATATCTTCGAGACTTTTCACGAAGGCCGCTGCAACATCTTCGACGAACACCGGCTGGAAGCGTGCGTTCGGGCTGGCCAGCACCACCACCGGCAGCAGCTTGAGCAGCATCGCGAACAGGTTGAGGAAGGTATCATCGCGGCCGAACACCACCGACGGCCGAAACAGCGTGACCTCCAGGCCCGACTCGCGCACGATAGCTTCCGCCTCGCCCTTGCTGCGCAGATAAGCGCTCGGCGCGTCAGCCCCCGCGTTGAGCGCGCTCATGTGCAACAGCCGTCGCACGCCATTTTGCTTGCACGCGGCGATGACCTTGCGCGGCAACTCGACATGAGCCTCCCGGAAACTCGCGCGGCCGCGTCCTTCATGCAGCACGCCGACCAGATTGATCACCGCATCGGCGCCGCGGACGACACGCGACAACGCCGCGGCGTCATGCACGTCGGCGGCGACAACCTCCACCGTCGGCAGCAGAATCAGTTGCTTGGCACGTTCAGGGTCGCGCGTCGGCACGCACACGCGATAACCCCGGGCCGCGAGCTGATGGCAGATATGGCGGCCGATAAACCCGCCGCCGCCGATCACACAAACTGTTGTTATTTCCATTATTTTTCCCGCACGACTTATCGCTGGACAACCCGCAAGGACAAGCCAGAACCGGCATGCCACTCACGAATATTAAGCGTAAAGCGCGGCCGCAGCCAAATCCCGACGGAGTGCATATAAGTTATTGTTTTATTTATACTTTTCTACGACTGGCCGCCCGTCGGACTTGGCCCCATTCTTTAGTGCTTTTCATTTTAGGAGTTTGTCGAACCCAAGTCCGACAAACTCCTAGGGCGTATCCTCCAGCGCAGCCTCCCCGTTACGATTGCGTGGCCCGATGATGCCCAGGCGCTGCTTCAGCGACTGCACCTGCTGGCCGAACGCGTGTGCATAATAAGTGGCGTTCGACATCACTTTCTTCACGTAATCGCGCGTCTCGTTGAACGGGATGGTCTCCGCATACACCGCCCCTTCGATCGCGGTATCGGGCCGCCAGCGGCGGGCACGCCCCGGTCCGGCATTGTACGCCGCCGATGCCAGCACCGGCTGGCCGTCGAGCGTATCGAGCACGTGGCGCAGATAATAGGTGCCGAGGCTGATGTTGGTATCGACTTCCGTCACTTGCGACCAGCGCCAGTTATTGAGCCTGAGCTTGCCGGCAACCCATTTCGCGGTGCCCGGCATGAGCTGCATCAGACCGCTCGCACCGGCACTCGATTTGATACCGGCGATAAACCGGCTCTCCTGCCGGATCAGGCCATAAACCCACGCCTCATCGAGTCCCTTCTCGCCGGCGTGCGCCTTCAGCACATCGCGATAGGGCGCAAGATAACGCAGGCTGAAGTCATGCAGCATGACGGTCTTCTCGGCGGTGTTGATGGCGCGATCATAAATGCCATTGCGCAGCGCCAACTCCGCCGCCGAGAGCAATTGCCTGTCGTCGAAACCCCGGATCGCCCATGCCCATTCACGCACGCCTTCGATGCGCAGATCGAGATTGAACAAGGCCAGCGCGCGCCGGATGCCGGGAAGCTGGCCGATCCCGCGCACTTCCTCGGCGCTCGGTTTGAAGGCCGCGGCCGGGCTGGTGGTCCTGCCGCCGAGTTCCTCGGTCGCGAGCTGGCCGTAGAAATTGAATTCGTCGGCGAGCGGCCTGAGGAGGGCAACCGCCTCTTCGTTACGCCCCAGCGTTTTCAGCGCGCGCGCTTTCCAGTAGCGCCAGCCCGCTTCCGCGCTTTCCTTGAGGGTCATCGCTTCGATCGCCGCCAGCACTTCGCGCCAGTTTCCGGCACGCAATGCGGCACGCGCTTTCCACGCGAGCTGCACATCGCTCATGTCTCCGGCCTGGGCGTACCAGCCGAGCGCGCCCGGGTCGTGGCGCATGGCGCCGAAATAGGCGATGAGCCCCCACACATAGCCGCGCTCCTCCTCGCCGAAGCGCTCCTCCAGCCGGCTCCAGTGCGTGGCCGCCTGAGCTGGCGAGGTGCGCGCGAGGCGATACACCGCAAACATCGTCGTCTCGCGGCCGGCGCGGCTCTGGAAATCGAGGTTGCGCCGCTCGAGATAACCCGCGGGATTGGAGGAAATCGAACTCAGCAAGCGGCTGTCCGGGGTCTGCGACGCGGGCAGGAACTCGGCAACGCGGCGCGCCTGCCCGACCTGGCCTGCTTCGAGCGCAAGCCGGATTCGCGTCCACAGGTCATCGGCCGACAGCATGCGTGCTTCCGCCAGCGCGCTGAACAGCGGATTGCAGCTCTCGGGAAGATTGCGGGTGACAAACCACAGCGGCCGCGCTTCGCGCAGCGCCTGGGGGTCCAGCCTGATTCTGGACTGCAGCGAGTAGCAGGTGATCTCGATGTCGTCGTCGATAAGGCGCGGAAACTCGGCATCGAACCATTCCCATTGCTGATTCTTGCCGAGCAGCTTCAGCCAGTCTTTGCGTAACCGCTCCGACAGCGGGCTGTCCCGGTTGGCGGCGATGAAAGTGCTTATATCTTGCGGATCCGCCGCTTCGAGCCTGGTCTGCAGCCGCCAGTAGACGACGTAAGGCTCGAGGATGTAACCGTCAAGCCGCTTGGCCAGCAAAGCGAGCTTTTTGCTGTCGCCTGCGCGATAAGCCTCGCGTGCGGCGAGAAAGTCATCGTCCCGGCTTGCACCGTGGGCAAGCGAGGCGATCAGGATCAGCGCCCAGGCGAACGGCGTTCTCATCAGGCAAGGAACAGCTTGTACGCCGGGTTCCGGCTCTCGTCATGACAGGGATAGCCGATCTTGGCGAGGAAAGCGCGGAATTCCCGCATATCCTGCGGCGGCACCTGCATGCCGACCAGCACGCGGCCATAGTCGGCGCCGTGGTTGCGGTAGTGAAACAGGCTGATGTTCCAGCCGCGGCTCATGCTGGTGAGGAATTTCATCAGCGCACCGGGACGCTCCGGAAACTCGAAGCGGTAGAGAATCTCGTTTTCCGCCTTCGGCGCATGGCCGCCGACCAGATGGCGGATGTGGAGCTTGGCCAGCTCATTGTCGCTGAAATCGCGCGTCTTCAGGCCGTGGCGTTTCAGTGACCGCACCAGCCGCGCGGTCTCTTCCTGGTTGCGCACCTGCACGCCGACGAATACCTGCGCCTCGCTGGCATCGGCGTAGCGGTAATTGAATTCGGTGATGCTGCGCGGGCCCAGCAGCTCGCAGAAAGTCTTGAAGCTGCCGGGGCGCTCCGGGATGGTGACGGCAAGAATCGCCTCGCGCTTCTCGCCCAGCTCGGCCTCTTCGGCGACGAAGCGCAGACGGTCGAAATTCATGTTGGCGCCGCAGGCCACGGCCACCAGCGTCTTGCCGCTGATCCCGGTGCGTTCGACATAAGCCTTGGCACCGGCGATGGCAAGCGCGCCCGCCGGTTCGAGGATGGCCCGCGTGTCCTCGAATACGTCCTTGATCGCGGCGCACATCGCGTCGGTATCGACCCGGACCATGTCATCGACCAGCTCGCGGCACAGACGAAAGGTTTCGACGCCGACCTGTTTCACCGCCACGCCGTCGGCAAACAAGCCAACCTGGTCGAGCTTCACGCGCCGGCCCGCCTTGAGCGAACGGTACATGGCATCGGCATCCACCGGCTCGACACCGATGATCTTGATCTCCGGACGCAGCCGTTTGACGTAGGCAGCAATGCCGGAAATCAGTCCGCCGCCGCCGACCGCAACGAAAATGGCGTGTATCGGCTTTGCATGCTGACGCAGGATTTCCATGCCTATCGTGCCCTGGCCGGCGATGACGTCCGGATCGTCGTAAGGGTGAACGAAAGTCAGCCGCCGTTTGCGCTCCAGTTCCCGCGCATGGGCATGGGCCTCATCGTAGGAGTCGCCGTAAAGCACGACTTTCGCGCCGCGGGCCCTGACGGCATCAACCTTGATCTGCGGCGTGGTGATCGGCATCACGATGGTCGCCCGGCAGCCGAGTTTTTGCGCCGCCAGCGCCACGCCCTGGGCGTGGTTGCCGGCCGACGCCGCGATGACGCCGCGCGCGAGCGCCGCCGCCGGCAGCCTGGCCATTTTGTTATAAGCGCCGCGCAGCTTGAATGAAAAGACCGGCTGCATGTCTTCGCGCTTCAGCAGCAGCCGGTTGTGCATGCGGCGCGACAGGTTCGGCGCCAGCTCGAGCGGGGTCTCGATCGCGACGTCGTAGACCCGGGCGTTGAGAATGCGTTTCAGATAATCGTTTTTCTTCATAGGGCAGGCACAAAAAGTCAGGCTTCAAGGGTAGCAGGAATGGGGGTGCAAAGTAAGCCGCGAGCGGTAAGCAGTAAGCGGAATAAACAACCCGGGCTTTAGTGGTTGAACCGCTCACCGCTTACTGCTTACCCGCTTACCCGCTTACCGCCCACCGCTTACGCCCGCTTTGAGCGTGCCCCTGAAAAACGTATTTCTTAACCGGGTGTAAAGTTGACGGTAA
>CAYIRZ010000043.1:0-13443 GCA_964365845.1 uncultured Streptomycetaceae bacterium | reverse complement strand
ACCGCTCACTGCTTACCGCCTTACTCCTCACTCCAGCTTAAGTTCGCTGTCGAACTTGACGTCGAGGTCGAGCTTGCCGACCTTGAGCGTCATCGCCGCGGAAAGGGTTTCATTGCCCTTGAGCTTGCCGTCCTCGATCGCCTTGCGCACCGCCTTTTCGATGGCAAGCTGGGAATTGACCCCGACAGTCTTCAGGAACTTGCGGATGCTCATGTTGAGCGCTTCGTCGTTCATAGTTGCCTCCGTTGGATATCATCTCAAAATCGGGAAAACCTTAAAAACAAGCCACAGAGGGCACAGAGAATTCTTTTCAATACCCCCCTGAGGGGTACACAGGGATTTTACAGAGCAATCAATATTTTTCCGCGTTTTTTGTTTTCCTCTGTGAACTCTGTGCCCTCTGTGGCTAAAGCCTTTGGGGGTTTGGCCTTGTCTGCGTTCATTTGCGTTTCCTTCGAATCCCAGGACAAGCACCGGCGGTCTCATCGATTTTGTTATTTAGCGATGCGTCTTGAAGTGGTTGATCAGCCCGTTGGTCGAGGCGTCGTGGGATGTAATCGGTGCGCTGGTGGCCAGTTCGGGCAGGATATGGTTGGCGAGCCGCTTGCCGAGTTCCACGCCCCACTGGTCGAAAGCATTGATGTCCCAGATCACGCTCTGCACGAATACCTTGTGTTCGTAGAGCGCGATCAGCGCGCCCAGGGTGCGCGGTTCGAGCTTTCTGATCAGAATCGAAGTGCTGGGGCGGTTGCCGGGAAACGTGCGGTGCGGCAAAAGCTCACGGATGCGGTCTTCCGGCAGATCCTGGTCGCGCATCGCCGCTTCCGCTTCGGCAGCGCTCAGGCCGTGCATCAGCGCTTCGCCCTGGGCAAGAAAATTCGCCAACAGCATGGTGTGATGCTCGTTCAGATCGTAGTGGCTCCTGCAGCAGGCGATGAAATCGACGGGAATCATTTGCGTGCCCTGATGCAGCAGCTGGAAAAAGGCGTGCTGGCCGTTGGTGCCGGGCGCACCCCAGATGACGGGCGCGGTGGCGTAATCCACCGGCGCACCGCCGCGGGTCGTGCGCTTGCCGTTGCTTTCCATCTCGAGCTGCTGGAGGTAATCCGGCAGCAGGCGCAGCGACTGGTCGTACGGCAGCACGGCATGCGAGGCCGTGCCGAAGAAATTCACGTACCAGATGCCGAGCAGCCCCAGGATCACCGGCATGTTGCGCTCGAGCGGCGTCGTCCTGAAATGCTCGTCCATGTCGTGCGCGCCCGCAAGCAATTCATGGAAGCGTTCCATGCCGATGGCGAGCGCCGCCGGCAGGCCGACGGCGGACCACACCGAGTAACGTCCGCCGACCCAGTCCCAGAACTCGAAAACCTGCTCCGGGTCGACGCCGAAGTCGCGTGCCGCGGCGGCGTTTGCCGTTACTGCCACGAAATGCCGCGCCACGGTTTTCGCGTCGCCTGATTTGGCGATCAGCCAGTCGCGGGCGGAATGAGCATTGGCGAGGGTTTCGAGCGTGGTGAAGGTCTTGGAAGCGACGATGAACAGCGTCGTCTCGGGATTGAGCGGGGCGAGCGTGCCCGCCAGATGCGCGCCGTCGACGTTGGAGACGAAATGGAAGTTCAAGTGGGGGGCGGCATAAGGCGCCAGTGCTTCGGTGGCCAGCGCCGGACCGAGGCTGGAGCCGCCGATGCCGATGCTGACGATGTCGGTAAAAGCGCGGTCGCTGAAACCCGCGAGCTTGCCGCCGCGCACGCCTTCGCAGAAGCGATCCATCCTGGCAAGCATCTGCCTGACGTCATCGACGATATTTTTGCCGTCGAGCATGATCGCGCGATCGGCACGTAAAGCCGTATGCAGCGCGGCGCGGTTTTCCGTGGTGTTGATTTTCTCGCCGCTGAACAGGCGTGCTATCCATGCCGGCAATTCGCGTTGCCGCGCGAGGTCGACGAGCAGGCGCAGCGTGTCGTCGGTGATCAGGTGCCTGGAATAATCGAGCAGCATGTCGCCGCAGCGCAGGGAGAACTTGTCGAAACGCGCCGGGTCTTTCTCGAACAGCTCGCGCAGATTGAATCCGGCAGCGACCCGCTGGTGGTCGCTCAGCGCCTGCCAGGCGGGAAGTCGGGTGAGAGCGGTGGGCATCATAAAAATCGGGGCGCGGGATCGGCCGGCATGGCCATTGTTCTCGACAGAAACCATTTTACCTTTTTCCGGGGGCGCCTGCGGAGGGCGGAGCAGGTTCCATCGATGTCAGGTGGCATCAGATTCATATTCCGGCGCTCAAGCGTTTAGAATAACCGTATCTGTCCGCACGGGAGAGAATCATGCTTGGCGCGCTGACGACGCTGCTCGTTTATCAGTTGATCGGGGAGGTGCTGGTGCAGGCCCTCGGGCTGCCGGTGCCCGGGCCGGTGATCGGCATGCTGCTGCTGTTTCTGTCGCTGTGGCTAAAGGGCAGCATTCCCGAGCCGCTGCGCGACACCGCCAACGGCATTCTGCGGCATCTGTCGCTGCTGTTTGTGCCGGCCGGCGTGGGCGTGATGGTGCATTTTGCGAAGGTGTCGGGCGAGTGGCTGCCGATCCTGGTCGCCCTGCTGGCGAGCACGGCGCTCGCCATCACCGTCAGCGCGCTGACCATGCAGGCGCTGATCAGGCTGCGCGGCGGCAGCCCGGGAGATGACGGCAAATGATTGCGCCGCGCATCGCCGACATCTGGGTCTATCTCTCGGCCAGTCCGCTGCTCGGGCTGACCATCACGCTGCTCGCCTACCAGGCCGCCTACTGGGTGTACCAGCGCTCCGGCTTCAATCCGTTGCTCAATCCGGTGGCTCTTGCGATCGTCATGCTGGTCATTGCGCTCAAGACCACGGGCACGCCGTATCAGACTTATTTCGATGGCGCGCAGTTCGTGCATTTCCTGCTGGGCCCGGCGACGGTGGCGCTGGCCGTGCCGCTTTACGCCCAGTTCGACAAGCTGCGGGCGCTGCTGCTGCCGCTCTCCGGCGCGCTGCTGGCGGGTTCGGTAACGGCGATCGTCTCGGTGGTCGGGATCGGCTGGGTGCTCGGCGCCAGCCAGACCACGCTGCTGTCGCTGGTGCCGAAATCGGTGACCATGCCGATCGCGATGGGCATTGCCGAGAAAATCGGCGGCATTCCCTCGCTCACCGCGGTGCTGGTGATCCTGACCGGCGTCAGCGGCGCGGTGATGGCGAAGTACCTGCTCGACGCGCTGCGCATCGAGGATCACAGCGTGCGCGGCTTCGCGGTCGGCATCGCGGCGCACGGCATCGGCACCGCGCGCGCCTTCCAGGTGAGCGAGCGGGCCGGTGCGTTCGCCGGCCTGGGAATGGGATTGAACGGCCTGGCCACCGCCATCCTGGCGCCGCTTTTCCTGCTGTTGTTGAGATATTTCTAAGAGCGAATCTTAAAAAGACCAAACCCCAAGAGCTTTAGCCACAGAGGTCACAGAGAGCACAGAGGAAAAACAAATAACCAAATATGATCTGTATCTCATTGTTTTTAAATAATTATTATTGAGTTTCTCTGTGTCCTCTGTGTCCTCTGTGGCTATAGGTTTTTTTATTTTGTTACGGATTGTGAGGCGGGCATGACGCAAATTTTCGGCGCTCTCGGCAATGCATTGCGCGACCTGTTCCAGCCGCGGATTCTGGCGATCGTGCTGGTACCCATGCTTGCCGCCATCGTCATCTGGTCGCTGCTGTCGTGGCTGTTCTGGGGCAGTTGGGCCGGCTGGCTCAACGGACTGCTGGAATCGACGGCGGTTGCGCGCTGGCTCGAAGGGTGGGGAGCAAGCTGGGCGCTGCAGTCGATGACGGTGCTGATCGCAATCGTGCTGCTGATTCCGCTGGTGTTCATCACGGCGATGGTGGTGACCGAGATCGTCGCGATGCCGGTGATCGTCGCCACGGTCGGCGGGCGCTATTTCGCCGGCCTGGAAAAACGCCGCGGCGGCACGCTGGCGGGAAGCATCTTCAACTCGGTGATCGCGGTCGCGATCTTCGCCGCGCTGTGGATCGTGACGCTGCCGCTGTGGCTGTTCGGAATATTTGCGCTGGTGTTGCCGGTGCTGCTCTCGGCGTATTTGAATCAACGCCTGTTCCGTTATGACGCGCTGGCTGAACACGCGAGCGCCGCGGAGTTCGCACGCATCACGCGCGCCTCGCGCGGCGACCTGTTCCTGCTCGGCATCCTGCTGTCACTGCTGCTTTACGTGCCGCTGGTCAATCTGCTGGTGCCGGTGCTGTCGGGGCTGGCGTTCACGCACTTCTGCCTGGGGCGGCTGGCACGGGAACGTAGTAAAATAAGCAAATAAAAACAATAGGTTAATCTAGAAATACGAGAAGCGCATTGCTCCGGATGTGGCTTTGCTCTGAATCCGGCATGGCGGCAGGCGTCTGCTTCTGGCCGCTAGGCGCCCGTTGCACGACGGGCTCAATCCGGGCAACCAGCCAGTCCGCCTTGCGGGAAGCGGACGTTCGCGTCCGCTGTTCGACAACCTTGCCGGCGCACACCGTCTTGCATTGTCAACGACATGCGCGAACGCCCCGCACAAACGCGAAGCCCCGCGATGAATTCGCAGGGCTTCACAGGTTTGCCACTTGCCGTGGCTTCATTTCGTCACGTCACCGTGACGGATGCCGGTCTGTTGTTACCGGCTATAAAGTAGCTCTGTTGGATATCTCATCGATAGATATGCCCTCTATTCCCGGCTTCACGCTACGCCTAGATCTCCCCGGAGGGATACAAGTGGCGCGTCTCGCGCCACGACCTTTGTCGTTAGCTTCGGTTCCCCGACTCGGAATAATCCTCAAACATAGTGTAGAAGGTGGTCACCGCCCGTTCGCCTCAGGTACACCCGCAACACGGGGCGCGCACAACAGCGAAAAACTAAGGCAGCAACCGGATCAGTTGGTAGTTCGAAAATCCATCCCGAGCCGAATCATCGAAGTGTTTTCAGTTAACACCTTTCTCCGATCTCCGTCAAGCCATATAGGCGACATTGGAGCCTTGGCGCGACCGTCCGCTTTTGGCGATAGCCGTCACTGACCAGATCAGACTTACTTTTCCCGCATCACGCGTTTCATTATGTTAGGGACTCTTAGCTTCGGCGAGCTGCTTGAGCGTGAACGTATAGCTCACGTTGTCGAGTGGCTTGTGGCAGGCGAGGCACTCGGCCTGGTTCACGCCGGGCCGGTGCTGCTTGTCGGTAGTGAAGATGGCGTAGTTCCAGTCGCTGTTGCGCAACATCTCGGGAATGTCCTTGCCCCAGCCCGCTCCGCGCGCCATCGCCGTGTGGAAGAGGAGTTTATTCGCGACGTAGAAACCATCGCCGCCCATTGCCGGCTTGTTGTCGGCGTCGAGTTTCGCCGCGTACACCTCGGTGAACAGCACCGAGCCGTCCGGCAGCGGCTTGCCTGCTTTCGCCGCCGCCGCCGCGGCCTTGTTGGCGTAGTAGTAGCGCACCTGCCTGGTCGCGGGGAAGTTGATCGTGTGGTACTTCGTGAACGTGTCCTTGTAGCCTTCGGGGAAGGTCACGCTGGTCTTCGCGACGTTCGGTAGGAACGTGGATTTGTCGCCCGTCGCCGCGCCCGGCTGCGTGGCGAAGTAGGCCGCGATGTTGGCCATGTCCTCGGCGCTGAGCTGGGCCGCAATCGCATTCATGATCGGGTTCTTGCGCGTGCCGTCCTTGAGCGCCTTCAGTTGCGCCGCGAGGTAGCCCGCCCGCTGAGCCGCGAGATTGGGGATGGCATCGCTCACGCTCACCCCGGTTGCGCCGTGGCAGGCCGCGCACACGGTGGCGACCTTGGCTTTGCCGGCCTCGACATCCGCGGCTTGCGCGGCCGGCGCGACGGCCAGAACGATGAACCATCCGAGCGCTTTTTTCACGGGCTTCTCCTTAAGTAGATGGCGGGGACAGCGTACGGTGTCTCATAGTGCATAACAAAATGATTTTCCCTCTCCCCCGCTTGCGGGGGAGAGGGTAGAGGGTAGGGTGAGGGGGTGATTGATGTCATTTTGTCAGGCACTATTAGTGTAAAAGAGTTAACACTTTCCGGGCCGGATTATTCCGGCCCTGCTAGGCCCGGTGCGGAGCCCGGGTGACGGGACCACTATCGAGCCAGGCAAAGCCCCGGGAGATCAGCCTTGCTTTTCCCGCATCGCGCGCGCCTTCTTCGCGGCCGGACGCTCCCAGCAGCGGTTGAGCCATGCCTGCACGTGCGGCCATTTCCCGAGATCGATAGCCAGCGCGCGATAGAGCGCCGCGGCGACGTTGAGATCGGCCACCGAGAACGCCGGACCGGCGAGCCACGCGGATTTTGCGAGCGCGGTCTCCAGCACGTCGAGCGCCGGCGCGACTTCCTTCCAGGCCGCCTCGGCGATCTCCGGCTTGCGCTCGGCTGCGGGAAGCGCTTTGGTGTGCCGGACGTAGTTGACGATCTGGCGGTCGAGACGGTCGGTCTCCCACAGGCTCCACTGCAGCGCGAGCGCCTCGTGCTTGGCGTCCGCGGGGTAGAGCGGGCTCTTGTGCTTCTTCGCCAGATAGAAGTTGATCGCCATCGACTCCGACAGCACGAAGCCGTCGTCGTCGATCACCGGCACGCGGTAGTTGGGATTGAGCGCGTGGAATTCCGGCGTCTTGGTTTCCGGCGAGCGCGGCAGCCAGTCTTTGTGCTCGTAGGGAATTCCGAGTTCGCCCGCCATCCAGATCACGCGCAGAGCGCGGGACTTGGCGGAGCCGTAGATGCGCAGCATGGTGTTCTCCCGAGTGAAATTGAACCGGGAGTTTACGGGAGGAACGACGATCAGGCGAGTGGCCTGGGAGTTTGTCGGACTTGGGTTCGACAAACTCCTGAAATGAAAAGGACTATGGGGCCAAGTCCGACAGGCTGCTAGGGCTTGTTAACAAGCCCTAGACCTTGGTTTTGGGTTTCCTGCCGGGGGCGGCCGGCGGAACATATCCGGAG
Source organism: uncultured Streptomycetaceae bacterium (assembly GCA_964365845.1). Lineage (GTDB taxonomy): Bacteria > Pseudomonadota > Gammaproteobacteria > Burkholderiales > SG8-41 > CAKKQX01. Next base: position 6,463 of record CAYIRZ010000043.1, on the reverse strand, counting down.
ATGCGGCAGACTATCGCGTTGATCTCCTTGCCATCCATGTATCGGATCGAGCGGCACATCATGACGGCCCCCCGGGCATGCAGGTCAGTCACACGGAGGCGCACGTTCGCCAGCGAGAGGCCTGTTGCTGCAGCGATCTCCGAATCGAGCCGCTCGCCACTGTGTTTCAGGTATTCCAGGATTTCTTGCATATCAAATGGACCTCATCGCAGCAGTCGTGTCAGTTCAGGCGTGGGCCGCCGTCGCGCATGATACAGCAATTCGGAGCCCATGACCTGAAACCACTAGGAGTTTGTCGGACTTAGCCCCGACAAACTCCTGAAATGAAAAAAACTAAAGAACGAGGCGAAAAGAACGCCATGCAAGTGACGTTTGTTCCGGCCAACACGGCGTTGCGACCCGCCGTGATCCGGCTTCACGATCGCTCGCGCCAGTTCTGGAAAAAGTAATAAAAACAAATAGATGCGATATTCCCCGGCTCTCCGCGCCTGCGTTTCGCGATAGTCATGAAAGTCTGTAAAGCGCTTACACCGAACCGGCCGATGCGTAACGCCGGAGAATAGCGACGTCGCTGCCATGCCCCGGCACGGTAAAAGCCGGCCGAGCCGGGAAGCTCTGCGTCGCATCACGCGTTTCATTAGGTTACGGGATCTAAGTGCGCCAGCGTACAGATGAGACCAGGCGTGGATGATAGTGTTGGCCCAAGTCGTGCGAGTGCGCGCGAATTGTTTGCCGGCCGCCAAGACCCGGCGTCTTAAAACACAAACTGGTCATCACTCTCTAATTTACCCCGAAAAGGAACGATCATGAATAAGCTTAACATCACCGTAATCGCAGCTGCAATCACCCTCGCATTCGGCGCCGGCACGCTGGCGGCGCAAGGCATGTCAAAGGACGAATCCAAAACCGCCAAGGAGAAATCCACCGCATCGGAGTCCAAGAAAGAATCCCCCGGAGCCTATGTCGACGACGCCGTTATCACTACCAAAGTGAAGGCGGCAGTGTTGAAAGAACCTTCGCTCAAGTCGGCCGAAATCAACGTCGAAACTTACAAAGGCATTGTTCAGTTGACCGGCTTCGTCAGGTCCCGCACCGATATCAACAAGGCCGTCGAAGTTGCCAAGGGCGTCAAGGGCGTGAAGTCGGTCAAGAATGACATGATTGTCAAAGGCCAGCAGTAAAGTCGCTCGTCTCGTGCGTGGCAGCCAGGTGCATTTCATGGCGGAGTTTCAGGCGCTGCTCGATTTTCCGCCCGCGACCAAGCTCAACGTGTTCGGCAAGCTCAATCCCGCCAAAGCCAGCGGGAGCGAGATGCGCGGCCAGGAAATCTTCTTCGGGAGAAGAAGGATCTGGTGGCCTTCCTCCGGGTGCTGTAGGCCCCGGACTCTGGCCTGACTATGAAATCGAGCACGATGCAGTCACGCGACACTGGCGCAGCGAAAGCGGGCATCAAACTTTGCAATTAGCGCCCATTGGGAAAGACTCAACATGAAAAGCAACAGGCCGCAGGGACGATAGGGCACTACGGCAGTCGAGATTGCCGGCGCCGCGGGTGCAAGCTACGCCGGCGACTGGATTGACAAGATCGTGTTCGCCTGCCCGCGCTGGAAGCGCGGTCAGAGGGGGAGTTTATACGGCAGCAAGCGGTCCAACTCTTTTTTCACTACCGCGTAGCACTCGCATACGCGCTTTTCCAGTTTTGCACGATCCAGTACCTTGATGTGGCCGCGGCTGTACTGAATCAATCCGTCCGCCTGCAACTTGCCGGCAGCCTCGGTCACCCCCTCCCGGCGCACCCCCAGCATGTTCGCTATCAGTTCCTGCGTCATTATCAGTTCATTGCTGGGCAAGCGGTCCATGCTCAACAGCAACCAACGGCATAGTTGCTGGTCCAGGGCATGGTGCCGGTTGCATACCGCGGTCTGCGCCATCTGCGTAATCAGCGCCTGCGTGTACCGCAGCGCCAAATGTTGCAAATGACCGCCCAGCGCGAATTCCCTTTTCAGAATACTCGCCCTGAGCCGGTAGCCGTTGCCTGCGCTTTGCACCACCGCCCGGCTCGTCGTGCTTTCGCCGCCCATGAACAGGGAGACGCCGATCAAACCCTCGTTGCCGGTGATCGCGATTTCCGCCGATGCGCCGCTTTCCATGACGTAGAGCAGCGAGACGATGCTGGTGGTCGGGAAATACAGGAAGCCCATATGGCCGCCGGACTCGTAGACCGCCCATCCCAGTGGCATCGGTGTGAGTTCCAGATCGGGCAGCAGGCGCGTGTAATCCGCCGCTGGCAGGGCCGCGAGAAGATGGTTTTGCTTTGGGGTATGCGGTGAAAGCATGGCGCCTGTCCCCTTACGTCATGGGCGTGTTACCGATTTTCCGCAGCCTATTTGAAATGACACGCCGAAATAGAGGTAAGTGTGCCGCAATACTTGCCTAGCAGTTTGACACTGGAAGCAGAAATGGTCAGGAGGCTGGAGCGATGATCGTTCGCATGTTTGCGCCGCATTACGATTCCTTGCTCAATAAGCCTCCTCAATTTTCGGCGTACCGTCGTGCGCGAACGGATATTCAGCAGAAAGAGTTGTTTCAACGTGAGTGGTTGCTCCTGCTCTTCGGCATATCCGATCTCGATGACGATATCGAAATCGACGACGGACTTCAGGAAAGGCAGTTGCTGCCTTTCAAACTCCCTGATTTTTTTCAATCCGGTGAATAACTTCATGGTTTATATCGTTTTTGATTATTGATAGCCTTGGTATAGTGTGGCTCAATTATGGCGCTGGCAAGCACAATTGGGTTCCTTTTTGGCACACATAAAATTGCCAACGGCTTTGTGACAATCGATCCGTGCAGAGGTTTTACGCGGAAAAGATATTTATCCGGCCGACGGACTCAATCGACTGCTCGAATCCGAATGAGGATTTAAGACAGGTTTCCGCTCCAGAAAGGTTAAACTGACCCCGGACGCTACTACTATGCACATGGCAAAAATAGGGGAGTACGAAATGAACCATAGTGAATTCCGCGCGACGCGCCGCCTGGTGGCATCGGCCGCGGCTCTTGCACTTCTCATCGGCGGCTTCGCCGCGGCATCCAGGACGTGGGCGCAGGCTTACCCGGTCAAAGCGGTGCGGCTGGTCGTCGCGTTTCCGGCAGGGGGCGGCATCGATACGGTCACCCGCTTGCTTGCGCCGAAGTTAACCGAGGCGCTCGGCCAGCAGATGATCGTCGACAACCGCGTCGGCGCGAGCGGCAACATCGGCACGGATCACGTGGCCAAGAGCGCGCCCGACGGCTACACCGTGCTCATGGCCTATGCGAGCCACGCGAGCAACGCCGCGCTGTTCGACAAGATGCCCTACGACACGGTCAGGGATTTCCAGCCCGTGTCGCTGATCGGCGCGGTTCCGCACGTCATCCTCGTCAACCCCTCGCTGCCCGTGAAGACCGTGCCGGAACTGATCAGGCTGGCGAAGGCGAGACCCGGGGATATCACTTACTCATCGCCCGGCAACGGCACGCCCCTGCACCTGGCAACGGAACTCCTCAAAGTGACCGCCGGCATCGACATCAGGCACGTGCCGTACAAAGGCGCCTCGCCCGCGATGGTTTCAACGATGAGCGGCGAGACTCAGCTCACGATCACCACATTCGTGGTCGCCACCCCGCTCGTGAGGGCGGGTCGCCTGCGCGCAATCGCAGTGGCGAGCGCAAAGCGGGTGCCCACGTTCCCGGCGCTGCCGACGGTGGCCGAATCCGGCATCAAAGGCACCGAATCGAACTCGTGGTACGGCATGCTCGTGCCGGCGGGCACGCCGCGCCCTGTCGTGGACCGGCTGCATGCGGCGCTGCTCAAGGCGCTCGCCGCGCCTGACGTCAGGCAAAGGTTTGCCGAACAGAGCGTGGAAATATCCGGAAGCAGGCCGGAAGAATTCGACAAGCTGATCCGCGACGAAATCGCCAAGTGGTCGAAAGTGGTGAAGGCCAGCGGCGCGAAGGCGGATTGAGTAAGGAAGCTCTGAGTAAGTCATCCTCGCGAAGGCGGGGATCCAGGATGTTCAGATCGTTACTGGATCCCCGCCTTCGCGGGAATGACAAAACCATACTTAATCAGAGGTTCCCTAAGTGACAAAATAAAGAGGAGACCGGTATGGGACAAGCCAACACGCCCGTAACGCGCGACGAAGTGATTCTGCTGCTGGGCCGCGTCGCGCTCGGCGCGATCTTCATCAAGAGCGGAATTCAGAAGCTCCTGACGTTGGGCGCCTTTGCGGCGAGCCTCGCCCAGCGCGGAGTTCCGCAATCGGACACGTGGGCCGTCATCGGCGCCACCGTCGAATTCGTCGGCGGGATCCTGATCGTCGCGGGATTCCAGACACGCTATGCGTCGCTGCTGATGATCCTGTTCGTGATCGTCGCCACCGGTATCTCGCACCGCTTCTGGGAATTCGCCGACGCCGCGCGCCGCGCGCAGGAAAGCCAGTTCTTCAAGAACCTCTCCATCATCGGCGGCTTCCTGCTGCTCTCCGTGACCGGCGGCGGCCGGTTCTCGCTCGATGCTTGGCTGCGGCGTCGCAAGGACGGGTGAGCGATGTCGTAAACGTTCTCTTCGGGAAAGGTTCGCACGGAGCATTCCTTTCAATACCCGCTCGACGGGTACACGGAGAACACTGAGAAGAACAAAAATTCAGGAATTACTCCGTGAACTCCGTGCGAAACAGCACTTGGGGTACCAGACGCTGATCAACGAAGCGCTGAAACTGGCGCGCATGTTGTAGGAGTTCATCATGGCCAAAAAACTGGAAACACGTCCTTACGACGCGGCTGCCTATCTGAAAACCGAGCAGGAGTGCGCACTGTATCTGCAGGCCGCGATCGATGAATCCGACAGCGACCCGGCGCTGGTGATTGCGGCGCTCGGCGACATCGCCCGCGCGCGCGGCATGATGCAGTTGGCGCGCGAGACGGGACTGACGCGCGAAGGGCTTTACAAGGCGCTGTCGCCGGAAGGCAACCCGAGTTTCGCGACAGTCATGAAAGTCTGCAAGGCGCTCGGCTTGAAGTTGCATACCGAACCGGGTGGAACGCGTTAACGGTCGTGCTTGTCGTCGTCGTTATCCCGGTGCTTGGGTTTCTTTGCTTTTTTCACTTTGACGACTTTAAAGTTTGCATCGCGTTCCCAGCGGCCCGGATGCCGAAAATAGGCGTGGTTGCGCTGCTCCCAGCGATCAGGCTCCCAGCGATAGCCGACGCGTTCAACTATGGGGCGGCCGCGAACCCAGATGTGACGGTCGCCGTTCCAGCCCCAGTATCCCGGCGCCCAGACGTAACCCGGCGCAATGGCCGGCACGGTTTCATGCTGCGGCGCGGGCGGCGCGATGATGACGTTGAATGCGCGAACGCCGGCGCTGCCGGCCAGCAACATCGACAGCAATAGACTTCGAACGAAGTTGGTACGTTTCATGATCCATCCCGTTTTCAGTTAACGGTCCGATGCTTGCATGTTGCGCATTCATGTTCCGTGCGCTGGCCTGATCTGCCGACGCTGATCATTATCGCCAGAAACTGATCAAATCTGGGTGACTGCTCGCAATAACGTGCGCAGTTCTCGTCAGCTAAATAGAGGGAATCATCATGAGGTATTCGAAACTGTTTGTCGCGGGAGTGGCCGCGCTCGCGTTGGGTGGATGTTTTACGCTTCCCGCAGGTCCGGCCGGACCGCAAGGCGCAACCGGGGACACCGGCGCGACCGGATACACGGGCGCAACCGGATACACCGGTGCAACCGGAAGCACCGGCGCGACTGGAGATACCGGCGCGACTGGGTACACGGGCGCAACCGGCAGCACAGGTGCAAAAGGCAGCACGGGCGCAAGAGGAGCCACCACGCCCGGCGATACCGTCGTGATTGTGCCGGCTCGCTAAGGAGGGGGCCGGGGTTCGCCCCGGCTTGCTCTAGCCGGGTCCCGCTTTTCGGTGATCCGGCGGTCCGCTATTTGCGCCCAACGGCGACGAGCAGTAACACGCCGATTGCGATCGCTCCCGCGCTGACGATCAGCGGGACGTTTACGGTTTCCTTCTCCTCAACCTTGAGTTCTATCGGGCCCAGCTTCACGCCGGTGGTTTCCTTCGTATAACTGAAGCCGCCGTACGCCAAGCCAAGGCCTCCCGCCACGATCAGGATGATTGCAATGATTTTTGTGAGATTCATTTGCGTCTATCTCCAATAAATTGTGAAAGGGTAAATCGGAACAACTCCTGCTGAGTATTACGAAACCGGATGATAGTCCGGTTTCGCTCGACGCTCCCCTCGCCTCCCGGGAGAGGGTGCGCCGGAGCGTAGAGCAGGGACCCGTTTACGGGATGCGACCGTGAAGGCGCACAATAGCACGCGGCTGTCCGGCGTCATGCATCCCGCTGCGGGGTCACATCCATCGGCAAGCCGACGGAACCTGTTCCGCCC
>CAYIRZ010000042.1:3004-13485 GCA_964365845.1 uncultured Streptomycetaceae bacterium | reverse complement strand
CTGGCGCAGAAAATGGCGGCGCTGTGCGACATCTACGTCAACGATGCTTTCGGCACCGCGCACCGCGCCGAGGCGACGACGCACGGCATCGCGAAGTTCGCGAAAACGGCCTGCGCCGGACCATTGATGGCGGCGGAAATCGAGGCGCTCACGCAGGCGCTGGAAAAGCCGGCGCGACCGCTGGTCGCGATTGTCGGTGGCTCGAAAGTATCGACCAAACTCACCATACTGGCCTCGCTCGCAGCGAAAGTGGACCAGCTGATCGTGGGCGGCGGCATTGCCAACACCTTTCTGCTTGCGGCAGGCGGCCGCATCGGCAAATCCCTTGCCGAAGCCGAATTGGTCGGAGAAGCGAAGAAAATCATCGAAATCATCAAGGCCAAAGGCGGCGCCGTGCCGGTGCCGGTCGATGTTGTATGCGCCAAGGAATTTTCCGCGACTGCGCGTGCCGAAATCAAAGCGGCCGGGAACGTGGCGGACGACGACCTGATTCTCGACATCGGCCCGCAGACCGCGCGCGCGCTGGCGGACATCATCGGCAAGGCGGGAACCGTAGTCTGGAACGGCCCGGTCGGCGTGTTCGAATTCGATCAGTTCGGCGAAGGCACGAAGACCATTGCCCGGGCCATCGCCAATTCGAAAGCCTTTTCCATTGCCGGCGGCGGTGACACGCTGGCAGCGGTCGCCAAATACGGCATTGCCGACAAAGTTTCCTATATCTCGACCGGCGGCGGCGCGTTCCTCGAGTTTCTCGAGGGTAAAAAACTGCCTGCCATCGAGGTTCTTGAGCAGCGAGCCGCCGCGTCATGACGCGGTGGCTTACCAGAAAGAACAAGACGGGAATTGAACCGCCGATGAACCCGTGAGATCGTGAATTACACGCAAACCTTTAAACCTTAAACTTGAAACGTTAAACTAAACATATGCCTCGTCGCACTAAAATTGTTGCCACCCTCGGCCCGGCCTCCGCCGACCCCAAAGTCCTGGCGCGCATGATCGAGGCCGGGCTCGACGTGGTGCGCGTCAATTTTTCGCACGGCTCGGCCGCCGAGCACCGCAGGCTGGTCGAACTGGTGCGAGTGCTCGCGGTCAAGGCCGGGCGCGCCGTCGGCGTGCTGGTCGATCTGCAGGGCCCGAAAATCCGCATCGGTAAATTCAAGGATGGCAAGATCACGCTTGCCGCCGGTGCCAGATTCGTACTGGACGCCGAGTGCGAACTCGGCGACGAGCACTGCGTCGGCCTCGACTACAAGGGCCTGCCCAGGGACGTGCGGCCAGGCGATACGCTGCTCCTGGACGACGGGCGCATCGTGCTCGGCGTGTTGTCGGTAAGAGGCGCGCGCATCACCTGCGTGGTCGAACAGGGCGGAACGCTGTCCAACAACAAGGGCATCAATCGCACGGGCGGCGGCCTGACCGCGCCGGCCCTGCCCAAGCAGGACATGCAGGACATCAAGCCCGCGGCGGAACTCAAGGCGGATTTCCTCGGCATATCTTTCCCGCGCTCGGGGGCGGACATCCGCTGGGCGCGCGATCTCATGCACAAGGCCGGCGGCAAAAGCCTGATCGTCGCCAAAATCGAGCGTGCCGAGGCGATAACGGCCCTGGAGGAAATCCTCGATGCCTCCGATGCCATCATGGTGGCGCGCGGCGATCTTGCCGTCGAGGTCGGCGATGCCGTGGTGCCGGCGCTGCAAAAGCGCATGATTCGCATGGCGCGCGAGAAAAACAAGGCGGTCATCACCGCGACCCAGATGATGGAATCGATGATCAGCAACCCGATTCCCACGCGCGCCGAAGTATCGGATGTCGCCAATGCCGTGCTCGACGGCACCGATGCGGTCATGCTGTCGGCCGAAACCGCGACCGGACTCTATCCGGTCGAGACCATCGCCGCCATGGCGCGGGTGTGTGTGGAAGCGGAAAAGGAAGAAGACACGCAGAGCTCCGAGCGCCGGCGCCCGGAGCGGCCCGCCGATGTAGAACAGGCGATCGCGCGCGCCACCATGTTCACCACCAACAGCCTCGACATCAAGGCGGTGGCGGCGATGACGCAAAGCGGCAAGACCGTGCTGCTGATGTCGCGTATGTATGCAGCGGTACCGATTTACGCGATGAGCTCGGTGATCGAGACGCGCCGGCGCGTGACGCTGTTCCGTGGCGTCTATCCGGTCAAATTCAAGGGGGCCCGCAATCCGGAAAAGGCGCTCAATATGGCCGAGGGCGAGCTCCTGAAACGCGGCGCGGTGCAAAACGGCGACTACATTGTGTTCACCATCGGCGAGCCATTCGGCAAGGCCGGCGGCACCAATACCATGAAGATAGTAAAAGTTGGCGAGCACAAGCAGGCGTAGCGGCCGAGACCAAGGTTTCCCCGGGCGAGCACAGGCGTGCCGGGATAGTGAGCAGTGAGCGAGCAGTAAGCAGTAAGCAGTGAGCAGTAAGCAGTAAGCGGTGCAAGGGAACAGCAGGCAGTTTCAGGCGGCGTTGTCGTAGTAAAATATCGTTTATACCGCTCACCGCTAACCAAGTAGGAGACCCCTATGTCAGCACATGAACTTGCAGCCATTGCCAAGGCGATCGTCGCCCCCGGCAAAGGCATACTCGCCGCCGATGAGAGTACCGGCACCATCGAGAAACGCTTTGCCGGCATCAAAGTCGAAAACACCGAGGAAAACCGCCGCGCCTATCGCGACCTGCTGTTCTCCGCGAAAGGGCTGTCGCAAGCCATCAGCGGCGTCATCCTTTATGACGAGACCATCCGTCAGAAATCGGCCAACGGCACGCCGTTCGTGGAATGGCTGGCCAAAAACGGCATCCTGCCGGGCATCAAGGTCGATACCGGCGCCAAGGATCTCGCGCTGTGCCCCGGAGAAAAAGTGACCGAAGGCCTCGATGGCCTGGCCAAGCGCTGCGCGGAATACGCAAAAATGGGCGCCAAGTTTGCCAAGTGGCGCGCAGTGATCACCATCGGCCAGGATATGCCGAGTTCGACCTGCATCGCTGCCAACGCGCACGCACTCGCCCGCTATGCGGCGATCTGCCAGGCCGCGGGCCTGGTGCCCATTGTCGAGCCGGAAGTGCTGATGGACGGCGACCACACCATCGAGCGCTGCGAGGAAGTCACCGAGTGGACTTTCAATGCCGTATACGAAGCGCTGTACATGAACCGCGTCGTTCTCGAGCACTCGATACTCAAACCCAGCATGGTGATTTCCGGCAAGAGCTGTTCGCGGCAGGCCGGCGTCGAGGAAGTCGCCGAGCGCACCGTGCGCATCCTGAAGCGCACCGTCCCGGCGGCGGTCGCCGGCATCGTGTTCCTGTCGGGCGGCCAGAGCGACGAGATCGCGACTGCTCATTTGAGCGCCATGAACAAGGTGTTCGCCGGCAACCTGCCGTGGCCGCTGTCGTTCTCGTATGGCCGCGCGCTGCAACAGCCCGCGCTCAAGGCCTGGAAAGGAAGCGCCGCCAATGTCGCCGCGGCTCAGGCGACGCTGCTGCACCGCACCCGGATGAACAGCCTGGCCTGCCTCGGGCGGTATACGCCAAGCCTGGAAAAACAGGCGCTCGTCGCCTAATCCGGCCGTAAGGCCGACAGCCCGCGCGGCCGCGCGGGCTGCTCAAGGAGGATCGTTGTGTCAATTCTGACGCCGGCAGAGCGCCGCTTGCCGGTCTCGATCATCACCGGGTTTTTGGGCAGCGGCAAGACCACGCTGCTCAACCGCTTGCTGCAACATCCCGGGATGGCGGGGGCCGCGGTCATCATCAATGAATTCGGCGAGATCGGCCTCGACCACCTGCTGGTCGCCACGCCCAACGAAAACACGGTGCTGCTGGCCAGCGGCTGCATCTGCTGCACGGTGCGCGGCGATCTGGTCGATACGCTGCGCGACCTTTTTTCCAGGCGCCGTGACGGCGACATTCCGGCTTTCGACAGGGTGGTGATCGAGACCACCGGTCTTGCCGATCCGGTGCCGATCATCCAGACCGTGGTGACCGACGAAGAACTGGCGCCGTGGTTCCGCCTCGACAGCGTAGTAACATTGGTGGACAGCGTTAACGGCATGCTCCAACTCGATCAGCACGCCGAATCGGTCAAGCAGGCCGCAGTGGCCGACCGGCTGCTGATCACCAAGACCGATCTTGCGGCGCCGGCTGTGATCGATGCCCTGCAGGCACGCCTTGCGCGCATCAACCCCGGTGCGCGGACATCAGCGGTAGTGCACGGTGGGATTGCGCCGGAAAGCCTGTTCGGCGCTGCGCTGAGCGGCGCCGAGGCCGGCCGCCATGACGTGGCGCGCTGGCTGGGGGACGCCGCCTTCCCGGGCGCTGAACCGGTCTCCATGCACGATCACGCGCACGCGGCGCATGACGTCAATCGGCATGACGACCATATCCGGGCTTTCAGCATTCATCTCGACCAGCCGGTGAGCAGCGCCGGTCTTACGGCGTGGCTTACCGTGCTTACCTCTCTGCGCGGCGCCAATCTGCTGCGCGTAAAGGGACTGCTTAACGTCGAAGGCCGGCCGGTGGCGGTTCACGCGGTGCAGACGCTGATCCACGAACCGCTGACGCTGGCGCAATGGCCCGATGCCGACCGTCGCTCGCGCCTGGTATTCATCACGCGCGACATGGCGCGTGAAGATATCGAGGCCACGCTCGACGTGCTGCGCTGGCAGGGCACGCCCAGGCAGCCGCGGCAGACACTGGACCCGCAAGCCTATGCGAAATTTCTTGCGGCAATGGAAAGGTTTCACTAACGGGCCGTTTGCTTGACAAGCGCGGGTCGATTAATTAGCTTTCGGAGTTCGCTGCAAACGCTTACATTGGCGCGCTGCCGCAGATAGCTTCAAAAAGGGGTTCATATTATGTTCGACATGAAGATGCCCGAAGAAAAGGGCAAGATAAAAATCATCAAAGGCGGCCTGTTGATCGACGGCAACGGCGGCAAGCCGGTCAAGGATCCCGTCATCGTGCTCGAAGGGCGCCACATCAAGCAGGTCGGCGCCAAAAACGAGGTCAAAATCCCGGCGCGCGCCGAGGTGATCGACTGCGGCAAACTCGTCCTGATGCCCGGGCTGATGGACGTGCATCTGCACACCATGATGTTCAACTGCCTGACCTTTCACAACTACCGTGTCGCGCAGTGGGAAATCACGCCCGAGCTGCAGCAGATGTATGGTTTGTTCCACGCGCAGTTGTGTTTCGATATGGGTTTCACCACGCTGCGCGACCTGGGCTTGAATTCCAGCCGGGGGCTGCTCACCGCTCACCTGTGCGCGGTGCGCGACTCGATCAACACCGGCATCGTCGAAGGGCCGCGCATGTTCATCGGCGGCTTTACCACCATCACCGGCTCGCATCTGGATCTGATCCAGCCGCGGGCGATGCAGCGCCTGGGCTTCCAGACCGCCGATGGGCCGTGGGAGCTGAGGAAGCTGGCGCGCACCAATCTGCTGGCGGGCTGCGACATCGTCAAGACCTGCGCCACCGGCGGCGGCGGCACCGACAAGGAAGAGCCCGATATCCGCAACATGACGCAGGAGGAGATCGACGCCATCGTCGACGAGGCGCATGCCTTTCACAAGGTCGCCGCGGTGCACTGTTTCACGCCGGCGGGCCAGCGCATGGCATTGAAAGCGGGCGCCGACACCATAGAACACATGGTATTCCACGATGACGAGACCATCGACATGCTCGCCGAATCGGGGGTGTGGATGACGCCGACACTGTTGCATCGCACCGACCACGCCATCCAGACCCGCAAGGACCAGGGCACCTCGCAGTTCGTGATCAACAAGATGAAAGCGCTGCAGCCGTACTGCTACGAGACATTCCAGAAAATGCACAAGGCCGGGGTGAACATCGCGTTGGGCACCGACATGGGATACGATCCGGAAATGGGCACCAACGCGCGCGAGCTCGAAGTCTACGTCAAGCTCGGCATGACGCCGATGGAGGCGATTCTCAGCGCAACCCGCAACGCCGCGCGCGCCGTCAAAATGGACAAGGAGCTGGGAACGCTGGAAGCGGGCAAGCTTGCCGACATCATCGCGGTCAACGGCGACCCGCTCAAAAACATCACCGTGCTGCAGGAGAAGAAGAACATCCAGATGGTGATGAAGGAAGGCCGGGTCTACGCCGACCGCCGGCCGGGCCATAACAAGAACGTGGTCAACGTCACCCCTGGCGATTGGCAAATCATCGACTATCTGTAATTCGCGAGCGAATTACAGATGAGTAACGGAAAGAATAGATAACAAGGCCCTGGACTCAAGGTGATCAAGATGACGATCCGAAAAACTTCAGCACGGAAATCTCCCCGTTCCGCCGCGCGGTCACGCGCGGCTGCTCGGATCGCGCGCACGACCTCCGCCAAGCGTAAAGTCGTGAAAAATCGCGAAGGACGAACCAAGACCGCGGGCGCGATCCGGGCCGGTGACGGCAAATACCAGTTCCCGCTGGCCAACCTGAAGAAAGTCCCCGCGGGCACCGGCTACTCGACGTCCCACGGCGGCGTGGTCGAGGGCAAACGCATGTTGGTGGGCTGGATCCACAAGCCGCGCGGCACCGGGTCGCGCATGCACACCCACAAGAACGAGCAGTTCAATTATGTGGTGCAGGGCACGCTCAAAGGCTCGGTCAACGGCAAGCGCGTAGTCGCGCCGGCCGGCACGCTGATCTACATCCCGGCCAACGCGCCGCACACGCTGGTCTCGACCCCCGACGAAGATGTGATCTTCATGGCGATCAAGGACCTGTCGCAGGGCATCATCGGCAAGGCCGTCGACGGCAAGATGAGCGGCCCGCATTTCGAACCGGGGTTTGGTCCGAAGGCGCGCTGAGCACGCGACGCTGTCGCGCAACGTACGTTTACGCGTAAAAGGGGAACGCCATGAGGTTGTACCTGAGCGCGGCGGCACTGGCGGCTTGCGTGTTGCATACGGCGACTGCCACCGCCGCCGACTATCCGACCAGGCCGATTCGCATCGTCGTCGCCTACACGCCGGCGGGCACCACCGACATCCTGGCGCGCGCCCTCGGGCAGAAGATGACCGAGCACTGGGGCCAGCCGGTGATCGTCGAAAACCGCCCCGGCGCCGCCGGCAATATCGGCACCGAGCTCGCGGCGAAGGCGACCCCCGACGGCTATACGCTGATCATGGGTACCGCCGGAACCCACGGCATCAACGTCAATCTCTACAGGAAGCTCAACTGGCATTCGCTCAAGGACTTCGCGCCCATCAGTCTGGTGGCGATGGTGCCCAATATCCTGGTCGGCAATAATTCCGTTCCGGCGAAGAACGTCAAGGAACTGATCGCTTACGCGAAGGCTAATCCCGGCAAAATCAACTATGGCTCGCCCGGCAATGGCAGCACCGCGCATCTGTCGATGGAATTGTTCAAGACCATGACGGGGACGAACATGGTGCACATCCCGTACAAGGGCAGCGCCGGCGTGCTTGCCGACGTGATGGGCGGACAGATTGCGGTGACCATGGACAACATCCCGGTCTATCTGCCGCAGGTCAAAGCCGGCAAGATCCGCGCGCTTGCGGTGAGCACCGGCAAGCGCACCCAGGCCGCATCCGATCTGCCGACGGTGGCGGAAGCCGGCGTGCCGGGCTATGAGTCGGGCGCGTGGTTCGGACTGCTCGCGCCGGCCGGCACGCCCAAGGCCATAGTCGACAAGCTCTCCATCGAGACCGCGCGCATACTCAAGCTGCCTGACGTGAGCAAACGCATTTCAGAACTGGGCGCCGAACCGGTCGGCAGCACACCCGCCGAGTTCACCGCCCTCATCAAGTCCGAAATCGCGAAGTGGGCGAAGGTCATCAAGGAGGCCAACGTCGAGTTGCAGTAGTTTAATAACTTTATGATAATAAAGGATTATTTATGAGACAATTGGCGATGGCTCTGGCGCTCGTGGTGGCCGCGGCAGGCACCGTCGGCGCCGCGGCGCAGAACTACCCGACGAAGCCGATCCGCATGGTCGTCCCGTTCGCCCCCGGCGGCACCGGCGAATTTCTCTCGCGCAGCATCACGCCGCGCATGGGCGAGCTGATCGGCCAGCAGTTCATCATCGATTACCGCCCGGGCGCCGGCACCACGCTTGCCGCGGGACTGGTGGCGAGCGCGCCGCCCGACGGCTACACCGTGCTGATCCAGACGTTCACCACGCAGGCCATCAATCACAGCCTGTATCAGAGGCTTGCCTACGACACGCGCAAGGATTTCGCGCCCGTCGGGCTGATCGCCGTGATACCGGTGGTGCTCGCCGCGCATCCATCGCTGTCCGCGCGCAACGTGAAGGAGCTCGTGGCGCTGTCGCATGCGCGCTCCGGCAGGATCGATTTCGCGAGCCCCGGCATCGGCACCGCCTCCCATTTCGGCGTGGAATTGTTCAAGCTCGTATCCAAGGCGGACCTCACGCACATCCCGTACAAAGGCGCGGGGCCGGCGATCATCGACGCCATGGCCGGGTTTGTTCCGCTGGTGACCGACAACATCACCTCGCTCAAGCCGCACATCGACGCGGGCAAGTTGCGCGGGCTGGCGATCGGCAGCGCGCAACGCTCCGAGGCGGCGCCGCAACTGGCGACGTTCGCCGAATCCGGCTACCCGGGTTTCGAGGCAAGTTCGTGGTGGGGCCTGCTCGCGCCCGCGCGCACGCCGCCGGCGGTTATCACGCGGCTCAACGCCGAGTTGAACAGGGCGCTGGAAGACGGCGCGGTGCGCCGCCGGCTTTTGTCGCACGGCGCCACGATCAAGTACGGCACGCCCGCGCAAAGCGCCGAACTGCTGGCGTCCGAACTCGAGAAGTGGGCGAAGGTGGTGAAAGCCACGGGCGCGCGGGTCGATTGATCGGCGGCAAAGAGGGCATCGGCTTCAAGACCGCGGCGAAAATTCTCGACCAGGCGCGGCGCAACCTCCCCGCGAAGGCGGGGATCCAGTAAGTTTCTGAGTATAAAATGGAAATCATGCCGGGAACAAAGGAATCGCCGTGCCATTCGAAAAACTGATCACGGAACTGAAAAACAGGGACGCCGAGGCGCTGGCCATGGGCGGGCCGGAGAAACTCGCCAGGCGCAAAGCGGAAGGACTGCTCAATGCGCGCGAACGCATCGATGCCCTGATCGATGCCGGCAGCTTCATCGAGTCCGGCCGTCTTGCGCGCAGCATCCATCCCGAAGTGCGCCACAAGACCCCGGCTGACGCCAAGGTCGCGGGCTTTGCGCGCATCGCCGGCCGCGAAGTCGGCATCGTTTCCAACGATTTCACCGTGCTCGGCGCCTCGTCTTCCGTGATCAACATGAAGAAGATCAGGCACGTGAAGCAGACCGCCAACAAGCGCGGCCTGCCGCTGATTTTCCTCGGCGAATCGAGTGGCGCGCGCATGCCCGACCGCATGGGTGCTTCGGGCCGCGCCATCGTGGCGCAGGATCCGATCGAGTATCAGCGGTTGCGCGAGACGCCGTGGGTCTCCGCGCTGCTCGGGCCGTGCTACGGTTCCTCGACCTGGTACTCGGCGATGTCGGATTTCGTGGTGATGCGCAAAGGCGCGATCATGGCGATCGCGAGTCCCGGCGTGACCTCGATCGCGATCAACAAGCCGGTCGAAGCCGAAGAACTGGGCGGCTGGAAACTGCTGACCGGCGTGTCGGGGCTCGCCGATCTGGCGGTCGATACCGACAAGCAGGCGCTCGACGCCATCAAACGCTTTCTCTCGTACCTGCCGAGCCACAACATGGAGCCACCGCCCGAGCATGCCGTGCCCCCGGGATCGGATGAAGCGTGCCGGCACATTTTCGATATCCTGCCCGAGTCGCGCACCAGGGTGTACGACGTGCGCAAGGTGCTGGCCGCGATCGCCGACACGGATTCGTGCTTCGAGATCAAGGAGCGCTTCGGAAAATCCATTGCCACGGTGCTGGCGCGGCTGGCCGGCAGGAGCGTCGGCTTCATCGCCAGCAACCCGCTGTTCAAGGGCGGCGCGCTCGACGCCGACGCCTGCCAGAAGGTCATAAGCTTCATGGTCCTGTGCGATTCCTTCAACATCCCGATCGTGTTCATGGTCGATGTGCCGGGTTTCCTGATCGGCGTGGAGGGCGAGCTGCGCGGCATGCCGGGCAAGGTCATCAACTGGATGAACGCGCTGTCGCTGGTGACCGTGCCCAGGATCACCGTCATCATGCGCAAGAGCTACGGCCAGGCCTACATCAACATGGGCGGCGGCCAGAACGCCGACGAGGTTGCCTGCTGGCCCACCGCCGACCTCGGCTTCATGGATCCTGCGGTCTCGGTCAACGTGCTCCACGGCGTCAGGCGCGAGGATGATCCGGAACGCTTCGACCAGCTCAAGGCCGAAGTCGAACGCGACACCTCGGCGTGGGCGCTCGCCGAGCTGTACCAGGCGCAGAATGTGATCGACCCGCGCGACACCCGCGACTACCTGATCCGCACGCTCGAGGTGCATCGCA
>CAYIRZ010000042.1:563-2904 GCA_964365845.1 uncultured Streptomycetaceae bacterium | reverse complement strand
ATCGACCCGCGCGACACCCGCGACTACCTGATCCGCACGCTCGAGGTGCATCGCATGCGCTTGCACAACGGCGTTGGCGAACATCGGCTGCGTAACTGGCCGACGAGCTACTAATCTGAATCTTCAATGCGATCACGCCTTCAACAGCGCCAATATTCCCCTGCATGCCAACTCGCCATTGCCGCGCTGCTCGCCCTCTCGTTCGTTTTGCCCTGTGCCCGTGCGGCCGACGCGCCGGCTGCGGGCAAACTGCCGCCACCACCCCAGGGCAGCGAGTTCCAGTTGTTCATCGAGAACGACATGCTCGCCGGCACCGACCACTATTACACCAACGGCATCAAATTCGGCTTTGGCGTGCCGTTCGAAACCCTGCGGCAGGTTTTCGAGATCCCCTCCAAGTTCGCGCTCGACTTGTTTTCCGGACAGGATGCCGATTATCACTTCGGCCTGTTCGCGGGCCAGAACATATACACCCCGCGCAACATCACCCTGGGCTCGCCCCAGCCGTTCGACCGGCCGTGGGCGGCGTGGCTGTACCTCGGCGGCGTGGCGCAGCGCGTGAAGGGCAACCGGCTCGACACGGGGGAAATCGACATTGGTTTTGTCGGCCCGGTCGCGCTGGGCGAGCAGGTCCAGTCCAATTGGCACAGCGTGATCGGCGCGCTGCAGCCGCAGGGCTGGGGCAACCAGACGCCGGGCGAACCGGGGTTTCTGATGTCCTATTTGCAGAAGCGCAAGTACGGGACGCGGCACATCGAGTTCGTGCCGCACGCCGGCGTCACGTTCGGCACGGTGATGACGCTGGCGCGGGTCGGCGGCATCGTGCGCCTGGGCCGCAACATGACGGGCTTCGGGCCCGACAGCATCGAACCCGGCGGCGCCATGCTGCAGAACACTCGCCGCGAGCACGAAGGCGCGGGGCGCGCACCGTTTGAATGGTACGGCTTCATCGGCGCCGACCTGCGCTACGTGGCGCGCAACATTTTTCTGGACGGCACGGTGTTCCGCGGCGGCCCCAGTGTCGATAGTCGCGAGTGGGTCCATGATTTCACCGCAGGCGTGACCGCGCGCATCAACACCTACCGGCTCTCGGTCACCCGCATCTTCCGCAGCGAGGAATTCACCACGCCTTTCAGCAGCGGCGGCAAGCAGAGCTTTTACTCGTTCAACCTCGGGCTGGAGTTCTAGCGCGCGGCCGATGACCGACTGATCCGGCCGCGAAATAATGCGCGGGCCGTAGGGTGGGAATCCCTTCCCGCCAACTGATTGCCCTCCGTACCGCACCCGTGCGCCGGCCTCTCGCCCCGCCGCGGCCGCACTCGTGCCGGCCACTGCCGTTGACCCTCGAATGCGCATCTGTCATAGTGATTTCGTCCCCTGACCAACCCTCGCGCCCCCGTGACGATGCCTACCCGCTGCCCCAATCCATCGACCACCGCAACCCACAGCGCCCTTCGGCACGAAGGCACCATTACAATCTCCAGAGCACCGCGCCCTGAATCCAGCGGTTCAGTCCAACCGATTTTATCCACCATGCTGTCGCATGACGGATAAAATCCTATTCGTTAGGCCACTCTGAGCACAATGAGCACAAGGATGACGATTACGGGAGAGGAAGCCGTCCGACACTTGGAGGACGTCGTTCGTCACTACGAGGCCGCGTGCGAGAACAAGAAGCGGCGTGAAATTGGCGACGCAGTGATATCGGAGCTATATGTACGCCTTCGTGCCGCGCTTTTCCGCCTCGCGCCTCTGAATTCCGAATATGCAAGTGAAGCACGGGATATTTGTTCCAACGTTGGCTGGAGTGCGGAATACAAGGCAGTACAGCTCTATGGTGTTGCGAAGTCCCTCAAGCGTGACTACGAGCAACAGTTCATCTCTGCCACTTTCGCTGCTTTAGTACGCGCCGATGTGTTTGATGATTTCCTTGAAATGGCAGATCACCTCCTTACGGCCGGGTACAAGGATCCGGCTGCCGTCATAGTCGGCGCTGTGCTGGAAGAGCATCTTCGAAAACTTTGTGCACACCATGCTATTTCAATTGTTGAAAACGGCAAATCACGCAAAGCTGATTCTTTGAATAATGAGTTGGGTTCAAAATCCGTTTACTCAAAACTCGACCAGAAGAGTGTTACCGCTTGGCAAGACCTCCGAAATAAAGCTGCGCACGGTGAGTTCACCGCTTATAGCGACGCCCAGGTTGATCTGATGCTCAAAGGGGTCCGCGACTTTGTCTCCCGTTATCCGGCATAGAGGCTCGCAGTCGGATTTTGGCGGCTGGCCTAACAACCCGGCGCAGTCGGACCGCCTCCAGCGCTGCGCGCTTCCGGCGGCCGCT
>CAYIRZ010000042.1:0-553 GCA_964365845.1 uncultured Streptomycetaceae bacterium | reverse complement strand
GGGACGTTAGACCACACGAACGCTGATATGCGCCTGGAGATCGATTTCCTTACCGAGTACGACGACGCTTCGTTGTTGGCGGAGCTGCAGCGCGTTGCAAAGGCCACCGGCTCAGACACAGTCACAAAGGCGGACATAAAGCGGATTGGCAGAGTTAGCCATTCTGCAATAGTGAGACGCTTTGGATCGCTTCGCCGCGCGCTTCAGCTCGCGGGGCTTAAGTCCGCACGATTCATGAAGGCGACCGATGAGGAACTTATCGCCATAATCATTGACCTGTGGCAACAGGTGATCGAGAAGGAGGGGCGGACACCTCAGCAGGAAGATCTGAAAAAATACGGCTTTCCCCTTTCGAATGACACTATCAATCGGCGGTTTGGATCCTGGCGAAAAGCCCTCGTTAAAGCACACGCTTCAATTACCGAGGAGTCATTCTCGGACAAAGAATCCACCGCAGTAGAAAGCACTCCTCGCAAACGAGAGGCGCTATCTCTGCGGAAGCGATTTTTCGTTCTAAAGCGCGATCATTTCGCGTGTGTACGGTGCGGAGCAA
>CAYIRZ010000041.1:0-13569 GCA_964365845.1 uncultured Streptomycetaceae bacterium | reverse complement strand
GCGATCTACCGCGTCAGCTACGCCGCCCCGGCGAAGAAAAAGTAGTCGCCTTGAAGCAAATCGCAGGGCGGCGGGCCTGGCTCGCCGCCCTTTTTATTCTCGCCGGCCCCGTTTTCGGCCAGCAGCCCGGGGCGATCGCCGAGCGGATCAAGGGCTGCGCGGCCTGCCACGGCGCGGACGGCAATTCGCAGATGCCCGGCGTTCCGTCGATCGCCGGGCAGCCAAAGGTATTCCTCGAGAACCAGCTCGTGCTGACGCGCGAAGGGGTGCGCAGCACGGCGGTCATGCAAAACGCCGTGCGCGGCCTGAGCGACAAGGAGATCATCGCCATCGCAACCCATTTCGCCGCGCTGCCCGCCCGCGCGGCGCCGGGCGAGACCGATGCGGCGCTCGTCAAGAGCGGCCGGCAGATCGCCGGAAAGTTTCGCTGCGGGATCTGCCACCTGAAGGATTTTCGCGGGCAGCAGCAGATTCCTCGCCTCGCGGGACAACGCGAGGAGTACCTCGTCTCCACCATGATCGCATTCCGCGACAATCCGCCGCCCGGGGTGGACACGCAGATGAGCGCCGCGCTCTACGGCGTCTCGGATGCCGACATCCGGGCGATGGCGCACTTTCTGTCGCGCCTGCGCTAAAACCGCCCTTAACAAAACCATAAACTTAGGAGTTTGTCGAACCCAGGTCCGACAAACTCCTAGCGGCACCTTTCCAAGCCACCCCGGCCTTGCTAGACTGTCTTCAAATAACAACCGGCAACCGCGACGGTTTCCGGCACGAGGATGGGTTACCAGCTTTAAACGCTTACTTAGGAGGGGGGATTGCCATGGCTGTTCCGATTACCGCTATTTTCCGCACGATGTCACGCCTTGCCGCCACGTTGTTTGCGCTCACCGCTTTCGCGGCGCACGCACAGCAACCACCAGCGCAACCTGCCGCCGCTCCAAAACCGGCGGCGGCGCCAGCTCCAAAAGAGCAGCCGCGCTGGATGCAGGGCCAACCGCCCGAGATGGCGGGCTCGACGCTGGCCCCGATTGCGCCGCACCTTACCGGCAGGCCGGCTAGCGAGTTGCCGCTCGACAAGCTCAAGGTGCCCAAGGGCTTCAAAGTCGAAGTCTGGGCCGATGGCGTACCCGAGGCGCGTTCACTCACGCTTGGCGACAAGGGCACCGTATTCGTAAGTAATCGCAACCTGAAGGATGTCTACGCGGTCATCGACCGCGGCGGCAAGCGCGAGGTGAAAAAGGTCCTCAAGGGCCTCGACACGCCCAACGGCGTCGCATTCCAGAAAGGCACGCTCTATGTCGCCGAACAAACCCGCATCCTGGCCTACGACGGCATCGAGGCCCGGCTGGACAACCCGCCCGAGCCCAGGGTGGTCATCGACGGGCTGCCGAAGCAGGTCGGTCATTTCTGGAAGTTCCTCGCGTTCGGGCCCGACGGCAAGCTCTATTTCAACATCGGCGCGCCCGGAAACATCGTCATGCCGAACTACATACAGGGGTCGATTTCCCGGGTTGATACCAAGACCGGGGTGATGGAAAACTATGCCCAGGGCGTGCGCAATTCGGTCGGCTTCGACTGGCATCCCAAGACCAAGCAGTTGTGGTTCACCGAGCATGGCCGCGACTGGATGGGCGATGATATGCCGTCGGATGAACTCAACGTGGTGAAACGCAAAGGCGAGCATTTCGGCTACCCCTACTGCCATCAGGGCGACACCCTCGACCCCGAGTTTGGCAAAAACCGCACCTGCGCCGAATTCACGCCGCCGGCGCTGAAACTCGGCGCACATATTGCTCCGCTGGGAATGCGCTTCTACGCCGGCAAAATGTTCCCTGCCGAGTATCAAAACAATATGTTCATCGCCCAGCACGGCTCGTGGAACCGCACCGTCAAGCACGGCTACAACGTGATACGCGTCACTGTCGACGACAAGGGCAAAGCGAAGTCCGAGCCGTTCCTGGAAGGCTTTCTCGTCGACCCCAAGGCGAGCCCGCCGACGTGGGGCCGTCCGGTTGACGTGCTGGTCATGCGGGACGGCGCCCTGCTCGTCTCTGACGACTACAACGGGATCATTTACCGGATCAGCTACAAGAAGTGAGCGGTAAACGACCTGGGATGCGGCGCGGGGCGGCGGTGGTTAAAGCCCCCCCGCAGCGGCAGGGGTGGAACCCCCCGTTTGCGCCTGCCGCCGATGCCGAAGCGGGACGGCAAAAAGCACAGACCTGCGCCGCCTGCCACGGCCCCAGCGGAAATTCGGTCAATCCGGCCCTGCCCTCGCTGGCCGGACAGCCGAAACAGTTTATCGTGACCCAGTTGGTCATGTACCGCGAAGGCAACCGCAAGGATCCGCAGATGTCTCCGATGGCCAGGAATCTCACCAACGCCGATCTGAACGACCTTGCTACTTATTTCTCGGCCCAGCCGCTAACGCCACTGGCGCGCGTCACCGCTCTGGACAAGGCGGCCGCTGGACGCCGGTTAGCCGAACAACATCATTGCGTGGCGTGTCACGGCCCGGCGCTCATGGGCCAGATGCACATTCCGCGGCTTGCCGGACAGCAACAAGAATACCTGCGTGTGCAACTGCGCGGGTTCAAGGCCTCCACCCGCTTCGATATGGACGGGCAGATGTCGTCGGCGGCGCAGCCGTTATCGGACGCGGACATCGAGATTCTGGCGGACTACCTTGCCGGAATAAAGTAAGCCTAGGAACTTGTCGGACTTGAGTCCGACAAGTTCCTTAAACAAAACCGCCCTGGAAAAGAATGCGAAAGTGTCATCCTTATGAAACTTGCAAGCTCCCTATTTTTTGCATGTGGCTGCGCGCTGGCGGCAGGTGCGACTGGCGTCATTGCGCAGCAGCCCGGGGCTGCGCAAGCGCCGGCATTGCTGCCGGAAGTCACGGTCAGCGCCACCCGCGTCGAGCGCGACAGCTTTGACCTGCCGGTATCAATTGACGTCATAGATCAGCGCACGATCCGCGAGGGCAATCCGCAGGTCAACCTGTCGGAGCCGCTCAATCGCGTCCCGGGCATCGTCGTGCAGAACCGCCAGAATTATGCGCAGGACTTGCAGATCTCCTCGCGCGGTTTCGGCGCGCGCGCGAGTTTCGGCGTGCGCGGCTTGAGACTCATCGCCGACGGCATCCCGGCGACCATGCCCGACGGCCAGGGCCAGGCCGCATCGTTCAATCTTTCCTCGGCGCAACGCATCGAAGTGCTGCGCGGCCCGTTCTCCAGCCTCTATGGCAATGCCGCGGGCGGCGTGATCCAGATTTTCACCGCCGACGGGCCGCCCGAACCCGAACTCTCGGGCAGCGCCTACGCCGGCAGTTACGGCACCACCAAGGCCGGCGTTCAGTTCGGCGGCACCAAAGACCGATTGAATTATCTGATCGACGCCTCGCGCTTTGATACCGATGGCTACCGCGACCACAGCGCAGCGCGCCGCGATCATCTCAACGCAAAATTCAAAATGCCGGTGGCTGCCGGCACCATGACGCTGGTTGTCAATGCGCTCGACCAGCCGGACACCCAGGATCCGCTCGGCCTCACCGCCGCCCAGGTGGCGCAGAACCCGCGGCAGCCCGGCGCCAACGCGCTGGCCTTCAATACCCGCAAGAGCGTGGCACAGAATCAGGCTGGCCTGGTCTATGACCTTGCAATCTCGTCGAGCGACAAGCTGCAGGCACGCGTCTATTTCGGCAACCGCCGGGTTACCCAGTACCTGAGCTTTACCGGCGACGGGGATCTAGCCTCCGGCGGCGTGGTCGATCTCGACCGCGGTTACGGCGGCGCAGGATTGCGCTGGACACGCGATACGACGCTCGCTGCCGCGCCTTTTACTTTCAGCGCCGGCATCGACCACGATCGTATGGCCGAGCGGCGCAAAGGGTTCATCAACAATTCCGGCGTAAGCGGCGATCTCAAGCGCGACGAAGATGACAGCGTCGCCAACACCGATCTTTACGCGCAGGCCGAGTGGCAGATCGCGCCGCGCTGGAACCTGCTTGCAGGAGTGCGCCACAGCCGCGTGAGCTTCGATTCGCGCGATTATTTCATCGCCGGCATCAATCCCGACGACAGCGGGGCCGTCAGTTACGCGCGCACCACACCGGTTGCCGGCGTGGTATTCAAGCTCACACCGGCAGTGAATATGTATGCCAACACCGGCAAAGGCTTCGAGACGCCGACCTTCGCGGAGCTCGCTTACCGGCCGGGTGGCGTAACGGGTCTCAACTTCGCTTTGCGACCGTCCAACAGCACCCACCGCGAGCTGGGTCTCAAGGCGCTGATCGGCGCGGCGAGCCGCGTCAACGTCGCGCTCTTTCATATCGATGTCACCGACGAGATTGTCGTCGACAGCTCGAGCGGCGGGCGTACCGTTTTCAAAAATGCGTCGAATACCCGGCGTGAAGGACTGGAATTTTTATGGCAAAGCCGTTTGGCGCGCAGCTTCGAGGCGGCGCTTTCGTACACCGTGCTCGATGCACGCTTCACCCAGCCGTTCACCAGCACATCCACTGTCGTTGCCGGCAACAAACTACCGGGCGTGCCGTCTTCCAGCCTTTATGGCGAGCTGGTGTGGCGTCACCCGGCAAGCGGCTTTCACAGCGGCGTGGAAGTGAGACGCAATGGCAAGATCTATGTCGACGACGCCAACAGCGAGTCGGCTGCGGCTTATACGGTGTGGAACCTGCGCGCGGGCTTCGAGCAGCGCGGCAAAAACTGGCGCCTCAGCGAATTCGTGCGCGTCGACAACGTTGCCGACCGCAACTATATCGGTTCCGTGATCGTCGCCGCGACTTTCCAACGCTTCTATGAGCCCGCGCCAGGGCGCAATTTCCTGCTGGGCGTTCAGGCTGCAATGCGCTTTTGACCTGTTGCCAAATCTTTTTCAAGCGGTGAAAATCCGGTTTTAGTGTCACGGTCGGCAATCCCCCGCTACCTCCCATGATTTCCATTACCGTCAACGGCGAGCGGCGCCAATTCGAGCCGCCGCTCAACTGCAACCAGCTACTTAGCCGGCTCGAACTCGCCGGCAAACGCGTCGCGCTCGAGAGAAACGGCGAAATCGTGCCGCGCAGCCGTTTTCCGGAACAAATGCTGGCCGACGGCGACAAACTCGAAATCGTCGTCGCGGTCGGCGGCGGATAACTTGACTGGGGTCATTGCCCGCCGTTTACAAAACGCTCAGACTGAGTGCATTACAGGAAGCAATCCCATGAAACCTCACGAAAACCTCGATCCGCTGGTGATTGCGGGAAAATCTTACTCGTCGCGTTTGCTGGTCGGCACCGGCAAATACAAGGACTTCGCGGAAACGCGGGCCGCGGTGGACGCAAGCGGCGCGCAGATCGTCACCGTCGCCATCCGCCGTACCAACATCGGCCAGAATCCCAATGAGCCGAGCCTGCTGGAGGCGATCCCGTTGTCGAAATACACGCTGCTGCCCAACACCGCCGGCTGCTATACCGCGGACGACGCGGTGCGCACCCTGCGGCTGGCGCGCGAGCTGCTCGACGGCCACGATCTGGTCAAGCTCGAAGTGCTGGGCGACCCCACCACGCTGTTCCCGAACGTGGTGGAAACCATCAGCGCCGCCAAAACCCTCATCAAGGACGGGTTCAAGGTCATGGTCTACACCTCGGATGATCCGATCATCGCCAGGCAACTCGAAGACATCGGCTGCGTTGCGATCATGCCGCTCGCCTCGCTGATCGGTTCCGGCATGGGCATACTCAATCCCTGGAATCTGCAGATCATCATCGAGAACGCCAAGGTGCCGGTACTGGTCGATGCCGGCGTGGGTACCGCCTCCGACGCCGCGATCGCTATGGAGCTGGGCTGCGACGGCGTGTTGATGAACACCGCGATTGCCACAGCGAAAAATCCGGTGCTCATGGCCTCGGCGATGAAAAAGGCGGTCGAAGCCGGCCGCGATGCATTCCTCGCCGGTCGCATGCCCAAAAAACCTTATACGGCGGCACCGAGTTCGCCGACGACCGGGCTCATCACCCCCACCCCCAAATAGTTGGGCGGCCCCAGGAGTTTGTCGGACTTAGCCCCGACAAACTCCTAAAATGAAAAAACTATGACCGTCACACACCGCTCGATCCGCAGTTTCGTCCTGCGCCAGGGCCGCGTGTCGAACGCGCAGCAACGCGCCCACGATACGCTGCTGCCACGCTACGGTATTCCGTTCTCTCAGCATATCAGCGACCTCGATCAGGCATACGGCCGCAGCGCGCCCAAAATCCTGGAAATCGGTTTCGGCATGGGCGAGACCACCGCCAAGATCGCGGCGGGACATCCCGGGAACGATTACCTCGGCATCGAAGTGCATACGCCCGGGGTAGGCAGCCTGCTCAAGCAAATTGGAGAGCTTGGACTGCCCAACATGCGCGTCATTCAGCACGACGCCGTCGAAGTGCTCACCCACATGATCGCGCCGTCGACATTCGATGGCGCGCACATTTTCTTTCCCGATCCCTGGCCCAAGAAGCGGCACCACAAGCGGCGGCTGATCCAGCCGGCATTCGTCGCGCTGCTGGTGGAGCGCTTGAAACCCGGTGCCTACCTGCATGTCGCCACCGATTGGCAGGAATACGCGGAGCAGATCCTGGCCGTGCTCGCCGCCGAGCCGCGGCTCGCCAACACCACCGAGGGCTATGCGCCACGGCCGGATTATCGGCCGCAGACCAAATTCGAAAGCCGCGGCCTCAGGCTCGGCCACGGCGTGTGGGATATCGTTTTCCGCAAACGCTGAATTGGAAGGCGGCAGAGAACGGGGTGAAAAAAACGGCAGCCCGCGGGCTGCCGTTTCAGGGGTAGAAGACTTCGTTTATTGGAAGCCGCCGATACCGGCTTCCTTGATCAGGGTGCCCCAGCGCTGGTTTTCGGAAATCAGGAAGGCGCCGAATTGCTCCGGCGTGCTGTATACCGCCTCGATCCCGAGGTTACCCAGCTTCTCTTTGACACCCTTGTCCGCCAGCGCCTTCGCCAGATCCGCGGAAACCTTGTCGATGACGGGCTTGGGCACGCCTGTCGGAAACAAAATACCCCACCAGTTGGAAGCAGAAAATCCCTTGATGCCCTCCTCGATCAGCGTCGGCAGTTCCGGCGTGAACGGCGTGCGCTGCTCGCTGGTGACGGCCAGGGCGCGCAACTTGCCGGCCCTGATGTTGGACATCACCGGCTGGGCATCGGAGAACATCATCATGATGTGGCCGCCCTGCACCGCAGCGATGGAAAATACCCCTCCCTGATAGGGCACGGTGGTGATATCCACCTTGGCGAGCCGCTTGAACATCTCGCCCGCCAGATGCGACATGCTGCCGGCGCCGCTAGTGCCGTAAGTCAGTTCGCCGGGGCGCGCCTTGGCCAGCGCCACCAGGCCTTTCACGTTCTTCACCGGCAGCGTCACCGGCACCACCAGGATATTGGCCGCGCGCGTGATCTGGGAAACGGGCACAAAGTCCTTGGCCACGTTGTATTTCACCTTGTTGAGCAGCGGGTTGGCCGTCACCGGCCCGAAATTGCCGAGCAGGAAGGTGTAGCCATCGGCAGGCTGCCTCGCGGCATATTCCATGCCGACGGCACCCGCCGCACCAGGCCGGGATTCAACCAATACCTGCTGGCCCCAGAGCTCAGTGAGCTTGACCCCGATGATGCGCGCCATGGCATCGGAACTGCCGCCGGCCGGGTAGGTAACGACGAATCTGACGGGCTTGTTGGGATAGCTCTGCGCCTGCACCGCGCCGCAAACCATGACCGCGGCAATGGCCACTGCACAGGCAAAGCCTTTCCTGACGTTTTTCATGCGATCTCCTTCGGCTGAATTGAAAACCCATAAAGGCGCCGCAAAGCGCTCCGCGCCGCCGTTTTATTTTCGGATCATGATATTTTTGCCATCCACCGGGGTTCGGTTACCCGGTAGATTTTTTCGGCGTCTTCGCGCCCGTTTGCCAGTATTCTAAAGAGTAACGCGGGAAAAGCAACCTGTCGGGGTTCGCGGCGTCATGCCGGCCCCTTGCCGCTTACACCAGGCTCCGCGAGGAAGATCTGCAGCAAGTCGTTGAGAAAGCGCTGTCCCAGGGGCGTGGGCGCAATACGCAAATGGTCGCGCGTGATCAGGCCGCGCCGTTCGGCCTCATCGAGTTCTTTTAATACCATGTTAAGCGGCACCCCCGCGCGCTCCGCGAACAGGCCCGCCTCGAAACCGTCGGTCAGGCGCAGCGCGTTCATCATGAACTCGAAACCGACTTCGCGCGCGCTCACTTCCTGCTCCTGCTGGATGGCGCTGCCTGTCGTCGCGGACTGCATGTATTGCCTCGGCTGCTTGTAACGCATCTGGCGCACGATCCTGTCCGGAAACGAAAGCTTGCTGTGGGCGCCGGCGCCGATGCCGAGGTAATCGCCGAAGGTCCAGTAGTTGAGATTGTGGCGGCTGCGCGCGCCGGGCTTGGCGAATGCCGAAGTCTCGTAGTGCTCGTAGCCATGCTCCGCCAGCAGCGCCTCTATCGCCGTCTGCATCGCGGCAGCCGCATCATCGTCGGGCAGCCGCGGCGGAAAGCGGTAAAAGTAGGTGTTGGGCTCGATCGTCAGGTGATAGGCCGAAAGGTGCGGCGGCGCGAAACCGAGCGCAATCCCGATGTCGGCGCGCGCTTCCTCCAGCGTCTGTTGCGGCAGACCGTACATCAGGTCGAGATTGAAATTGTTGAAGTTCTCGCGCGCAATCTCGATGGCGCGCAACGCCTCGCGCTGGTCATGAATGCGCCCCAATGCTTTCAGGTGCGCAGGGTTGAAGCTCTGGATACCGACTGAAAGCCGGTTGATCCCGGCGCCGCGGAATTGACGGAATTTTTCGGCCTCGAACGTGCCGGGATTGGCTTCGAGCGTGATTTCGGCGTCGCTCGCCAGCGGCAACCGCGCGCGCACCGTGGCCAGAATCGCGTCTATGCCCTGAGACGAGAACAGGCTGGGCGTGCCACCGCCGAAGAACACGCTATATATCCTGCGGCCCCAGACCAGCGGCAGCGCGCTGTCGAGATCGGCAGTCAGCGCCGAGATGTACTCCTGCTCCGGCACGCCGTCGCGCGCCTCGTGCGAATTGAAGTCGCAATAAGGGCATTTGCGCACGCACCACGGAATATGAATATAGAGCGCAAGCGGCGGCAGCGCCGAGAACCGCGGTGAGCGGTAAGCAGTAAGCGGTGCACCGACTAACCCACTCTCGCCGGGTGCTCTGGAGGTCTGTTCACTATTCATCATTCACCGCGCGCAACCGTGCCGCGAGCGCGGTGAGCGCCTTGCCGCGATGGCTGACGGCGTTTTTTTCTTCGGGTGAAAGTTCGGCCGCGGTGCGGCCGAACTCAGGCAGATAAAAATACGGATCGTAGCCGAAACCGTTGGTCCCGCGTGGCGCGTCGATCACTTCGCCGTGCCAGCGGCCTTCGGCAATGAGCGGTTCCGGATCCTCGGCATGGCGCAGCAGCACGATCACACAATAATAATGCGCGCGGCGATCGGCGTGGTTTCCGAGCGCGGCGATCAGTTTTTCGTTGTTGCGCCGGTCCTGATCGCGCCCCTGCGGCGAGCCGGGAAACTCGCCGGCATAGCGCGCCGAGCGCACGCCCGGATCGCCGCCAAGAGCAGCCATGCAAATGCCTGAGTCGTCGGCTAGCGCCGGCAAGCCAGTGTGGCGGCTGGCATGGCGGGCTTTGGCCAGCGCGTTTTCAATGAAAGTGCAGTGCGGCTCGTCCGCCTCCGGCACGCCGAAATCCGATTGCGGCAACACCTCGATCGCGAGCGGCGCAAGCATCTCCCCGATCTCACGCAGCTTGCCGGGATTGTTGGATGCGATAACCAGTTTTTTCACGAAACCCTTTTTGCCACAGAGGTCACAGAGATCACAGAGAAAGAAAAGACCAAAAAACCACAGCCCAAACTGCTTTCCTCTATGGCCTCTGTGACCTCTGTGGCCGAATCAAGTTTTTAATGCTGCTTTCTGGGTGGCGACGAGTTCACTGATGCCTTTTTCAGCAAGACCGAGCATGGCCTCCATCTCGGCGCGCGAGAACGGCGCGCCTTCGGCCGTGCCCTGCACCTCGACCAGCCCGCCGCTGCCGGTCATCACCACGTTCATGTCGGTGTCGCATTGCGAATCCTCGATATAGTCGAGATCGAGCACCGGCGTGCCCTGGTGGACACCGACCGATACCGCCGCAACGAAATCGCGGATCGGCGACTGCGCAAGTACCTGCTTCTTGAGCAGTACGTCCACCGCATCGTGCCGCGCGACGAAAGCGCCGGTGATGCTCGCGGTACGCGTGCCGCCATCGGCCTGGATCACGTCGCAATCGAGATGCACGGTGCGCTCGCCCAGCTGCGCAAGATCGACTACCGAGCGCAGTGCGCGCCCGATCAGACGCTGAATCTCCTGGGTGCGTCCGGATTGCTTGCCGCGCGCGGCCTCGCGGTCGGTGCGCGTGTTCGTGGCGCGCGGCAGCATGCCGTATTCCGCCGTCACCCAGCCCTGCTGCCTGCCTTTAAGATGCGGCGGCACGCGCTCCAGCACGCTCGCCGTGCAGATCACCCTGGTATCGCCAAACTCGATCAGCACCGAGCCTTCGGCATGACGGGTGTAACGGCGCGTGATGCGCACTGTGCGCAACTGGTCCGGCTTTCTTCCGCTGGGTCGCATGGTTTTCCTGGGGTATGTTATCGTTAGAGCTTGCGAGTCACCCGGATTATAAAGCGAGCTTGAGCATGATATACAGCATGACCGGCTACGCCATGGCAGCGAAGGAATTCGCCCATGGCGCCCTCAACGTCGAATTGCGGTCGGTAAACCATCGCTATCTCGATATCCAGTTCCGGCTGCCCGAGGACCTGCGCAGCATCGAATCGGCCTTGCGCGAGCTGCTCACGGCCAAGCTCAACCGCGGCAAAATCGAATGCCGGGTGTCGTTTTCCGCGGCCGCCGGCACGGACCGGACGCCCGATCTCGACGCAGCGCTGTTGCAGCAGGTAATCGCGCTCAATACCCGCGTACGCACCGCCTTTCCCGCGGGCGAAAGCCTGAGTGTATCCGATATCCTGCACTGGCCGGGCATACTGAGCACCGACACCTTGCCGGTCGAGGAATTGAAAGCGGCGTGCAGCGCCCTGCTGCTGACCGTTCTGGACGAATTCACCGCCGCGCGCTCGCGCGAGGGCGAGAAACTCAAGGAAATGCTGCTCGAGCGCGCGGCAACGATGGAAAAACGCGTCGCCGAAATCGCGCCGCGCATGCCCGGGATTGTTGCCGCATTTCGGGAAAAGCTTGCCGCCCGTCTGCGGGAAGCAATGGCAAGTGACGATGATGAGCGCATCCGCCAGGAAATCACGCTGTTCGCCAACAAGATAGACGTCGACGAGGAGCTGACGCGGCTCACCGCGCATATCGGCGAGCTGCGGCGCATCCTCGCCAAAGGCGGCGCCGTCGGCAAGCGCCTGGACTTTCTGATGCAGGAACTGAACCGCGAGGCCAACACGCTCGGTTCGAAATCGGTGGACATCACCGCGACCCAGATCGCGATGGACCTCAAGCTCCTCATCGAGCAGATGCGCGAGCAGATCCAGAACATTGAGTAAGGAGCAAGGCGTGAGCGGAAACTTGTTCATCGTGTGCGCCCCTTCGGGCGCGGGCAAAACCAGCCTGGTAGCCGCGCTGCTCACCGCCGACCCGGAGATACGCAAATCCGTTTCGTACACTACCCGCGGGCCGCGCCCTGGCGAGGTCAATGGCCGCGACTACAATTTCGTGACCACCGAGGAATTCGGACGCATGCTGGAATGCGGCGAATTCCTGGAAAGCGCGCAAGTGCACGGCAACCGCTACGGCACCTCGCACAAATGGGTGACGGCGCAGACCGCGCAGGACCGGGACATTTTGCTCGAAATCGACTGGCAGGGCGCGTCCCAGGTGCGCAAGCTGATCCCGGGCACGATCGGCATTTTCATCCTGCCGCCGTCGTTCGACGCGCTGCTGGCGCGGCTCAACAAGCGCGCCCTGGACACGCCCGATGTCATTGCGCGCCGCCTGGAGAACGCGCGCGAGGAAATGGCCCATGTCGTCGAGTTCGAATATGTTATTATCAATGAAGAGTTTAGCCGGGCGACGCGGGACTTGATCAGCATCGTCCGGGCCGAACGGCTAAAGCGTGCGCGGCAACTCTCCCGCCACAGTGATTTGATTAACCGCATGAAGTAATCGAGGTAAATATGGCACGCATTACAGTCGACGATTGTCTGAAACATATTCCGAATCGTTTCGAGATGTCGCTCGCGGCAACCTATCGTTCGCGGCAGATCACCAACGGCGCCCAGCCGATGCTCGAACCCAATCGCGACAAGCCAACGGTGATCGCGCTGCGCGAGCTCGCTGCCGGCAAGTACGGGGTTGAAATCCTGAGCAAGGGACAGACCTGAAGCGAAGGATGAAGGCTGCCGTCACAAGTAGCGTGATGCCCGAGTCATCCTCCCGCCTTCATCCTTCATCCTTGAATTGCCAATGGCCGAAGCCGTCACACTGTTCAAGGAATGGGCCGGCTATCTCAAGCCGGAGGATCTGTCTCAGCTCGAGTCGGCCTATCATTTCAGCGAAGCAGCGCACGAAGGGCAGTTCCGCAAGTCCGGTGAGCCTTATATTTCCCACCCGCTCGCCGTCGCCAACATCCTCGCGCAATGGCATCTCGATTCACAGGCACTGACCGCGGCGCTGCTGCATGACGTGATGGAGGATACCTCGGTCACCAAGACCGAGATCTCGCGCCACTTCGGCAAGCCGGTCGCCGAGCTCGTCGACGGCGTTTCCAAGCTCGACAAGATCGAGTTCGAAACCCAGGAAAAGGCGCAAGCGGAAAATTTCCGCAAGATGCTGCTGGCGATGGCGCGCGACGTGCGCGTCATCCTCATCAAACTCGCCGACCGCCTGCACAACATGCGCACGCTGGATGCGGTCGATGACCACAGGCGCCACCGCATCGCGCGCGAAACGCTGGACATCTACGCCCCGATCGCCAACCGCCTCGGGCTCAACAGCATCTATCAGGAACTCGAGGACCTCTCCTTCAAGCACCTCTACCCCGACCGCTACCGGGTGCTCGCCAAGGCGGTCAAGGCGGCGCGCGGCAACCGCCGCGAGATCGTCAGCAAGGTGATGGAGTCGATCAAGCGCCGGCTCAAGGAAAACAACGTCGAGGCGCAAGTCCACGGCCGTGAGAAACACCTGCAATCGATCTACCGCAAGATGCGCGAGAAGTCATTATCGTTCGCGCAGGTGCTCGACGTGTTCGGCTTCCGCATCGTCGTCAAGGATGTCCACGCGTGTTACATTGCGCTGGGAGTGCTGCACGGCCTCTACAAGCCGATCCCCGGCAAGTTCAAGGACTTCATCGCGATACCCAAGGCGAACGGCTACCAGTCGCTGCACACCCGGCTGTTCGGCCCGCTCGGCACGCCGATCGAAGTGCAGATCCGCACGGCCGAAATGCACAAGATTGCGGAGGCAGGCGTCGCCTCG
>CAYIRZ010000040.1:8078-13661 GCA_964365845.1 uncultured Streptomycetaceae bacterium | reverse complement strand
GGCTGCTTAAGAAAGAAGCTTTGCGTGTCGCAACGCCGTGTCGGCCGGAACAAACATCCCCGCATGGTGCTCATTTCGCCTCATTCTTTAGTTTTTTTATTTTAGGAGTTTGTCGGACTTAGCCCCGACAAACTCCTAATGCGGTTTTGTTTTGTCTGGAGGAGTTAGGCGTGAGAAGTCACAAGATAGAAAATGACACGATAGAAGAAGTCATCAAGCCGCCGATGGCGGACGAGGAGTTCAGCGGCAACAAGCGCGTGCTGCGTCGCTGGGAGGTGGTCCTGCTGGCGGTGCTGTGCATCGGCTTCACCATCTTCCACCTCTATGTTCTCAACGTCTATTCGCTCGAACCGCTGTTATTCCGCGCCATCCACGTGGGCTGGGGCGGCGCCCTCGGATTCATCCTCTATGCGCCATTCAAGCGCGCGGCGAAAACCGGCGTGCCGTGGTACGACTGGGTGCTGGTGCTCGCCTCGATCGCCTGTGCGGTGTACATCACGGTCGAACTCGACGGATTGCTGTTCCGCGCCGGCGCGCAGTTCACCACTGGCGACGTGGTCGTCGGGTTCGGCGGCACGTTGCTGGTGCTGGAGTTCGCGCGGCGTACCTCGGGCCTTGCGCTGCCGATCATCGCCGGTCTGTTCATCCTCTACTCGTTTGTCGGGCAGTGGATGCCGGGGGTCCTCGAGCATAAGGGATTCTCGGTTGACCGCTTTTTTACCTACATCTACAGCGAATACGGCATTTTCGGGGTGACCACGCAAGTATCGTCGTCCTACATCATTCTGTTCGTCACTTTTGCGGCCTTCCTGCAGGTGTCGAGGGTCGGCGACTACATCAATGACCTGTGCAACGCGCTGTTCGGCTGGGCGCGCGGCGGCCCGGCAAAGGCGGCGGTGGCATCGGGCATTATGTTCGGTACGATCTCGGGCTCCGCGGTGGCGAACGTGGTGGCTTCGGGCATGGTGACCATCCCGATGATGCGCAAGGTCGGCTACGACCGTGCAACTGCGGCGGCGATCGAGGCGACGTCCTCCACCGGCGGGCAGATCACGCCTCCGGTGCTCGGCGCCGGCGCGTTCCTGATGGCCGAGATCACGGGCATCCCGTATGCCCAGATTGCGCTTGCCGCGGTGATTCCCGCACTGCTGTTTTACATCGCATGCTGGATCCACGTCGACCTGCACGCGATCCGGCTCGGTCTGAAGGGGGTTTCGCGCAGCGAACTGCCGCCCATAAAACTGATGCTGACGCGGCTGTATTTGTTCTCCCCGCTGATCGTATTCATCTGGGCGCTGCTGGAGGGGTACTCACCGTTCCGTGCCGGGGGACTCGGCATCGTCGCGGCGCTCTTCGCGGGCTGGCTGTCGCGTGCTTTCAACGATCTTACGAGTGCGGACGGAGTTGAGGATCCGCGTTCTGCCGCTACGGTGTTGGCGGCTTTGCTGCTGCGCTTTGCTGCCCTCGCCGTGGCCGGAGTGCTGCTTGCAGCCGCATTTCAGTACGGATTGCCGGCCATGGCGCCGTTCGGCGAACTGGCCGTCTGGGCTCTCATAGCGGTGCTCGTAGTGGTTCCTTCAGCACTCTTTGGCTGGCGGCGTACCCTTGAGGGGTTGAATCTCGCCGCGAGGGATACCGTGCAACTGGTCGCGGTGTGCGCTTGCGCCGGCATCATAGTCGGCGTGATCGCACTGACCGGTATCGGCGGGCGTTTTTCCGAGTTGATTCTCGGGGTCGCCGGAGCGAGCCAGCTCGCCGCGATGTTGTTTGCTGCGCTGGTCGCGCTGATACTCGGCATGGGCATGCCGACCACCGCCGCATATGCGATTGCGGCGGCGGTGATTGCGCCGGGGCTGACCAAGATCGGCATTCCGCCGCTGGTCGCGCACATGTTCATTTTCTATTTTGCGGTGATTTCGGCGATTACGCCGCCGGTGGCCCTGGCGTCGTTTGCCGCGGCGGGCATGTGCAATGCCGATCCGTGGAAGACCTCGTGGATCGCGCTCAAGATGGGGCTGGCAACCTTCATCATCCCCTTCATGTTCTTTTATGCGCCGGTGTTGCTGATGCAGGGGGAGTGGACGGCGATAGGCCAGGCTTTCGTTTCGGCGGCGATCGGTGTCTGGTTCCTGGCGGGTTCGACTGAGGGTTGGTTCGGCGGGCGGCTTGCCATGCCATTGCGCGTGCTGATGTTTGTTGCGGCGCTGTGCCTGATTCATCCGGGCACGGTCACCGATTTTATTGGCCTCGCTGTTGGCGTGCCGATTTACCTCTGGCAGCGTCTGCGTTTCCGCAAAGCCGCGGCCTGATCCCACAGCGGCCTGTCGGACTTTTATGGTCCTACAGGCCGCTAAAAGTAAAATTTTCCGAATCCGCCGCGCGGTGCTCGCGCTGCGCTCGCCCTGAGCGCCTCCAAGTGCTGCCCCGGCACCATGGCCAGCAACGGGGTAAGGGGGTGGTGTCGCCGCAGCTTGCGAAATCGCTCAAAAAATGATCAGCCCGCATGTCGCAAGCGTCTTCACGCGCGGTTTCATCGCGTGCTCCGAAAACCGTGGCAGTCATGAAACATGCGGGCTTTCTCCGATTGCCCCGGATCCGCGCCCTGCGGCGCGAATCCTCTTTATTTCAAAGCCTTATCGTGGTATTCTCTCCGGTTAATTTTAAACTCAGGGGTCAGGGGAATATTCCATGCCGTTAGAGCGCACATTGTCGATCATCAAACCGGATGCAGTGGCCAAAAACGTGATCGGCCAGATTTATTCGCGGTTTGAGCAGGCTGCTTTGAAAATCGTCGCAGCGCGCATGAAGCATTTGTCACGCGCCGAAGCCGAGGGTTTTTATGCGGTGCACAAAGAACGCCCTTTTTTCAAGGACCTGGTCGACTTCATGATTTCCGGACCGGTGATGATCCAGGTGCTCGAAGGCGACGACGCGATCCAGAAGAA
Organism: uncultured Streptomycetaceae bacterium; assembly: GCA_964365845.1. Lineage (GTDB taxonomy): Bacteria > Pseudomonadota > Gammaproteobacteria > Burkholderiales > SG8-41 > CAKKQX01. The sequence continues at coordinate 10,716 of CAYIRZ010000040.1, read as the reverse complement.
CCGGGATCTGATGGGCGCGACCGACCCGAAGAAAGCGGCCAAGGGCACTATTCGCGCCGACTTTGCTCAAAGCATAGATGCCAACGCGGTGCATGGTTCCGATTCGCCGCAGACGGCAGCGACTGAGATCGCCTGTTTTTTTCCCGCGCTGGAAGTTTATTCACGCTGAATTCGCGCAATGACGGTTAATCTTCTCGGGCTGGGCAGCCGGCAACTTCAGGCATTCTGCGCCGGCATGGGTGAGAAGCCCTATCGCGCGAAGCAACTGCTGCGCTGGATCCACCATGCCGGGGTAGACGATTTCGGCACGATGACCGACATGGCCAAGCCGCTGCGCGAGCGGCTTGCGCAGTGCGCCGCCATCACGGCGCCCAGGGTGATACGCGACACCACGGCGGCGGACGGCACGCGCAAATGGCTGCTCGATGTCGATACCGGCAATGCCATCGAGGCGGTATTCATCCCCGAAACCACGCGCGGGACGCTGTGCATTTCGTCTCAAGCCGGCTGCGCGCTGGAATGCCCGTTCTGCTCGACCGGGCGCCAGGGTTTCAACCGCAATCTGACGGTGGCCGAGATCATTGGCCAGTTGTGGTGGGCATCACGCGCCCTGCGGGCGCGAGATGCCTTGGGCCGGATAACGCCGGCGCAAAGCGCCGCGACATGCCTGGGCCGCGGGGTGACGGAAGAGCGGCCGATCAGCAACGTGGTGATGATGGGCATGGGCGAGCCGCTGGCGAATTTCGACAACGTGGTGACGGCGATGCAGCTGATGCTGGACGATTCCGCTTACGGCCTGTCGCGCCGTCGCGTGACGCTCAGCACCTCCGGGCTGGTGCCGGCGATCGACCGCCTGGGCAACGAATGTCCGGTGGCGCTGGCGGTGTCCTTGCATGCGCCCAACGACGCGCTGCGCGATCAGCTGGTTCCGATCAACCGGAAATATCCGATCAGGCAGTTGCTCGCGGCCTGTCTGCGCTATATTGAAAAAGCCCCGCGTGATTTCGTGACCTTCGAGTACGTGATGCTCGCGGGCGTCAACGACAGCGTCGCGCAGGCGCGCGAGCTTGCCAGGGTGGTGAAATCCGTGCCGTGCAAGATCAACCTGATCCCGTTCAATCCGTTTCACGATTCGGGTTACGTGCGTTCGAGTCCCGAAGCCCTGGCGCGTTTTCGCGACATTCTGATGCAGGCTGAAATTGTAACCACTGTCCGCAAGACGCGCGGCGACGATATCGATGCCGCCTGCGGCCAGCTCGCGGGCCAGGTGAAGGATAAAACCAAACGCCAGCAACGCCGCCATGGGACACTGCAGGCCGCGGTTGGATTAGCGGAGGCGTCACGATGAAAACGGTCAACCTGGCGTTGCTGATAGCGCTGCTGGCGCTTGCCGGCTGTGCCACGCAACCCGCTGAATCGGAGATCAAGCCGGCGACATCCACCACCGGCAACGAGACCGACCAGCAACTGCGGGCCCGTATTCACACCGAGCTCGCATCGGGCTATTACGAACTGGGCAACATGGGGGTTGCGCTCGAGGAGGTGAATGAAGCCCTGCGCGCCGACCCCAACTATGTGCCCGCGCACAATGTCGCGGGGCTGGTGTATGCCAATCTCAAGGAGGACCGTCTGGCGCAGCAGAGTTTCATTCGCGCGCTGAGCATCAATCCGCTCGACTCCGACGCCAACAACAACTACGGCATGTTCTTGTGCCAGAAGAAGCGCGAGGAAGAGGCCATCAAGTATTTCCTTACCGCGCTGCGCAATCCGCTGTACCAGTACCCCGACCGTTCCTATCTCAATGCCGGACTGTGCTCGCGCCGGCGCGGAGATACCGCGGCCGCGGAAGACTATTTCCAGCGGGCCCTCAAGCTGAGACCTAATCAGCCCCAGGCGCTTTATCAGCTGGCGGACATCGAATATGCGCGTGGCAATCTGGCCGAGGCAAAGGAGATTCTGGGCCGTTTTACCAACGTCGCAGCCGCCACCGCTGAAGTGCTGTGGCTGGGCGTGCGGGTCGCGCGCAAGCTCGGCGACCGTAATGCCGAGGCGAGCTATGCGCTGCAGCTGCGCAAAAACCATCCCGGTTCCAAGGAAGCCCGCGCGCTGGCGGCGGGCCAGTACGAATGAGCGAGACCGGCAACCCGGCAGCGACCGAGGCGCCCGGCGCGGCGCTGGCGGCGGCACGTCAGGCCCAGAACCTGAGTGTTGCGGATGTCGCGCACCAGCTCAAGTTGTCGATGAGCCAGATCGAGGCGCTGGAAGCAGGCGCGTTCGCAAAACTGCCGGGGCCGATTTTTGTGCGCGGCTTCATCCGCAACTATGCGCGGTTGCTCAAGCTCGATCCGGAAGCGCTGTTGCGCTCGATCGAACCCGGCATGCCGTCCCCGCCGCCCAGCGCAGAGGCGCCGCCGTCACGGGATATTCCGTTTCCTCCGGCTGAAACCCGGCGCTGGCCATGGTATGCGCTGGCGGTGTTGTTGTTGATCGGCGTGCTCGCCGCTTACGAATTTTACTGGAACGAACCGGAGTTTACGGTATTGAAACCTCCACCCGCGGCGGAGGTCGTTGCCACTGGCCCGACAGCGGCGTCGCCCGTCACCACGGCGTCTGAACCAGCGCCGGCCATGAGCGGTCC
>CAYIRZ010000040.1:0-7978 GCA_964365845.1 uncultured Streptomycetaceae bacterium | reverse complement strand
CAGCGGCGTCGCCCGTCACCACGGCGTCTGAACCAGCGCCGGCCATGAGCGGTCCGACTGAGGCGGGATCCACTGCATACGCTGTATCGACCCTGACACAGGGAGCGAAGACCGCGGACAAGACGATGCCGGTGCTGCAGCCGGTGACGGCTGCCGCCCCCGATGGTGACAGGCTTCCCCAACCCGGCGAGCGCTCGTTGCAATTTGTGTTCGACAAGGAATCCTGGGTTGAAATCCGGGATGGCTCCGGGAAAATAATTTTTTCTCAACTTAATCAATCGGGTAGCAAGCGACGTCTGTATGGCAAGCCGCCGCTGTCCGTGATCGTTGGCAATGCGCATGGCGTGCGGCTGACCTACAATAACGCACCGGTCGATCTTGAGCGCCACACCAAGGTCGACGTTGCCCGTTTTACACTCGAATGAGCTGTTACATCCCATACGGCGCCGCGTTGCGCCGCAAGAGCTGCAAGGTTGGCATCGGTGATGTCGCGCTCGGCGGGGATGCGCCCATCGTGGTGCAGTCGATGACCAACACCGATACTGCCGATGCCGCGGCCACGGTGCACCAGGTTGCGGAACTGGCGCGCGCCGGCTCCGAACTGGTGCGTATCACGGTCAACAATGCCGAGGCCGCCGCCCAAGTGCCGCGGATTCGCGAGCAGCTCGACAGGATGGGCGTCAACGTGCCGCTGGTCGGCGATTTCCATTTCAACGGCCACCGTCTGTTGACCCAGCATCCATCATGCGCCGAGGCGCTGGCGAAGCTCAGAATCAACCCCGGCAATGTCGGCCGCGGTTCCAAACGCGACGACCAGTTCGCGACCATGATCGAATTTGCCTGCAAATACGGTAAACCGGTGCGTATCGGCGTGAACTGGGGGAGTCTCGACTCAGAGCTTCTCGCGCGCATGATGGACGAGAACGCGCGGTTGCAGGAGCCCGAGGACGCCGCAGTGGTGACGCGCAAGGCGCTGGTTGCTTCGGCTCTGGAAAGCGCGTATCAGGCCGAGACACTGGGACTCGCGCGCGACCGGATCGTGCTCTCATGCAAGGTGAGCGGCGTGCAGGATCTGATCGCGGTCTACCGCGATCTTGCTGCGCGTTGCGATTACGCGTTGCATCTGGGATTGACCGAAGCCGGCATGGGCTCCAAGGGAATCGTCGCTTCGACTGCCGCGCTGGCGGTATTGCTGCAGGAAGGCATAGGCGACACCATCCGCGTGTCGCTGACGCCGGAACCCGGCGGCGACCGCGCGAAAGAAGTCATCGTGGCGCAGGAAATCCTGCAGACCATGGGCCTGAGGTCGTTCGCGCCGATGGTGATCGCCTGTCCTGGTTGCGGCCGCACCACCAGCACTTTCTTCCAGGAACTCGCCGACCGCATCCAGAGTTATCTGCGGGCGCAGATGCCGGTCTGGCGCGAGGCGTATCCCGGCGTCGAGACCATGCATGTCGCGGTCATGGGTTGCGTGGTCAATGGCCCGGGAGAGAGCAAGCATGCCAACGTCGGCATCAGCCTGCCGGGGTCTGGAGAAAATCCGGTGGCGCCGGTATTCGTCGACGGCGTGAAGACGGTGACGCTGAAAGGCGGCGACATTGCCGGAGAGTTCCAGAAAATCGTCGAGCATTACGTCGTCAGCACCTATTCGAAGCAGGCCGCAACCGAAGCGGCGGGCGCAGCGCGGCGGCCGGCGCCCGTTGCCGGTTGACCGGCGGCTGCGGCCTGTTCACGATCCCAGTTCATGACAGAAAAAATACAAGCGATCCGCGGGATGAACGACATCCTGCCGGAAGAGTCCCACTTGTGGGAATTTTTCGAGGACACCGTGCGTGACTGGCTGCGCGCCTACGGCTATTGCGCCATCCGCACGCCGATACTCGAGAAAACCGATCTTTTCGTGCGTTCGATCGGCGCCGTGACCGATATCGTCGAGAAGGAGATGTATACCTTCGTTGACGAGCTGAATGGCGAGAACCTGTCACTGCGCCCCGAGGGCACGGCGTCGTGCGTGCGCGCAGCGATCGAGCACAATCTGCTCTATGCCGGGCCGCAGCGGCTGTGGTACGGCGGACCGATGTTCCGTCACGAGCGCCCGCAGAAGGGGCGCTACCGCCAGTTCCATCAGGTCGGCGTCGAAGCGTTGGGCTTCGCCGGTCCCGACATCGATGCCGAGCATATCGTGATGTGCGCCAGGCTGTGGCGGCGGCTCGGCATCAACGGCGTCGAGCTTGAACTCAACACGCTGGGCGGGGCCGACACGCGCGCGCGTTACCGGGCGCGGCTCGTCAGATATCTCGAACGCCATCACGATGCGCTGGACGACGATTCGAAACGGCGTCTGCACACTAATCCGCTGCGCGTGCTCGACAGCAAGAACCCGGCGCTGCAGGCACTGATCGCCGATGCCCCCAGGCTCGCCGATGACCTGGACGAAGTGTCGCTCAAGCACTTCGAGGATCTGCAGGCGATGCTGCATGCGGCAGGCGTTGCCTTCGGCATCAACCCGCGGCTGGTGCGCGGGCTCGACTACTACAACGCCACGGTGTTCGAGTGGACCACCGACCGCCTCGGCGCGCAGGGGACGGTATGCGCCGGCGGGCGCTACGATGGGCTGGTCGAGCAAATCGGCGGCAAGCCTGCGCCGGCATGCGGCTACGCCATGGGCGTCGAGCGCCTGCTGGCGCTGCTCGCGAGCGAAGCGGCCTCGATTCCGCGCCCGGTGCCTGATGTTTATCTGGTACATCAGGGCGAGGCGGCGGACCGCTTCGCCGGGGAGGTTGCCGAACATCTGCGCGAGGGTGGCGTGAGCGTGGTTCTGCACTGCGGCGGTGGCAGTTTCAAGTCACAGATGAAAAAAGCCGATGCCAGCGGCGCGCGCTTTGCCATCATCGTCGGCGATGAGGAGGCGCAGGCGCAGCAGGTCACGGTCAAACCGTTGCGCGAGGCCGCGCAGCAGGTGCGTGCCGGGCTCGGGGAAGCGCTGAATATTATTAAAGATAATTAGGAATATCAATGGCTTACGATCTTGAAGAGCAGGAGCAACTGGAAGCAATCAAGGCGTGGTGGAAGCAATACGCCAACATGGTGGCGCTGGTGGTGATTGCCTGCGCACTTACGGTCACCGCGTTCTACGGCTGGCGCTACTACCATCAGCAGCAGGCGCTGGAGGCGGGCACGCTCTACCAGCAACTGGAGCATGCCCGGCGCGCGAATGAAACGAAAAAGGTGCGCGACATCGCGGCACAGATCACCGATAAATATGGTTCAACGCCGTATGCCGGCATGGCGGCGCTGGCCGCAGCCCGCGCCAGCTTCACTGCCGGCGATCTCGCCGCAGCCAAGACCCAGTTGCAATGGGTGATCGACCACGCCCAGGAAGTCGAGATGCGCGACGTCGCACGGCTGCGGCTCGCCGGCATTTTGCTCGATGAAAAAAACTACGCCGAGGCGCTTAAGCTGGTAGAAGCCAGGCCGGTCGAGTCTTTCAGCGTCCTCTACGCGGATATGAAGGGCGACATTCTGGTGGCGCAGGGCAAGGTTGCGGAAGCGCGAGCTGCCTATCAGCAGGCACTCGACAAGAGCGATGCGAAAAACCCTTATCACCAGATTCTCCAGCTCAAACTCGATGCATTGGGTGAAGCGAAGTGAGGATTTTTAAGGCCAGAACCGGGTTCATTGCCTGCTGTGTCCTGCTGCTGGGCGGCTGCCAGACGGTAGGTGATGCCTACGACAACTGGTTCGGCAGAGGCCGGCAGGCACAGAAACCCGCCGAACTCGCTGACATCCAGCCGACGGCTGCGGCAAAAATCGTGTGGCAGGGCAACGTGGGTGCCGCCGGGAACGACGTCTTTTTTCCCGCAGCGGCCGGCAATGTCGTGTATGCAGGCGGCGCGGGAGGGCAGGTTGGAGGGTTCGATGTCGCGAGCGGCCGGCAAGTGACGCGCATCGAAGCGGGGCAGCGCATATCCGGCGGGGTTGGCAGTAGCGGCGCGATGATGCTGGTCGGCACCGCCAAGGGCGAGGTCCTGGCCTTTGGACACGACGGCAAGCTGATCTGGAAAGCGCAGGTTTCGGGAGAAGTGCTGGCGCCGCCGGTCATGCAGGACGGTATCGTCGTGGCGCGCGCCGGGGACGGCCGCATCTTCGGACTCGATGCCGTGGATGGCAGGCGCAAGTGGGTCTATCAGCGGGCCACACCTGCGCTGTCGGTACGCAGCCATGCCGGCGTCGTGGTCGACCGGGGCGCGGTTTTTGCCGGTTTTGCCGGCGGCCGCCTGGTTGCGATGGCTTTGAGCAACGGCAATGTCGGCTGGGAAAGCGTGGTGGCGCTGCCGCGCGGCGCGACCGAGCTCGAGCGCGTCGCCGACATCACCAGCCTGCCGGTGGTCGACGGGCAGCAGGTATGCGCGGTCGCGTTCCAGGGGCGGGTGGCCTGTTTTGACCTGTTGCGCGGCACCACGCTGTGGGCGCGCGATATGTCGAGCATCGCCGGCATGGCCGTGGATTCCCGGTACGTCTACGTCACCGATGACAAGGATGCCGTGATCGCGCTCGACAAGACCAACGGCGCCAGCATCTGGAAACAGAGCAGGCTTGCCAACCGCAATGTCAGCGGACCGCTGGTGCTCGGCCGCCATGTGGTGGTCGGCGATTTGCAGGGTTATGTCCATTTCCTGTCGCGCGAGGATGGCTCATTCGCGGCGCGCATCGCGACTGACGGCAGCGCCATCGGCGCGCCGCCGGTCGCGCTCAACAGCGACTCATTAATGGTGCAGACCCGCAATGGTGGCGTGTTCGCCATCACCGTGCAGTAACCAGATGAAACCCACCATCGTTATCGTCGGCCGGCCCAACGTCGGCAAGTCGACGCTGTTCAACCGCCTCACCCGAAGCCGGGACGCGATCGTCCACGACGCGCCGGGGCTTACCCGCGACCGTCATTACGGCCACGGCCGGGTTGGCGATAAACCCTATCTCGTGGTCGATACCGGCGGCTTCGAGCCGGTGACCAAGGAAGGCATTTTCCATGAGATGGCGCGGCAGACGCGGCAGGCGGTGGACGAGGCCGATGCCGTGTTGTTCGTGATGGATGCGCGTGCCGGCCTGACGGACCAGGATCAGATCATCGGCGACGAACTGCGCAAGACCGGCCGCAGGATCTGGCTGGTCGTCAACAAGACCGAAGGCATGGCATCCGCGGTCGTCACTGCCGAATTCCACGCGCTGGGTCTGGGCGATCCGCTCCCGATTTCAGCGGCTCACGGCGAAAACATCCCTGACCTTATGGACATCGTTCTGGCGGAGTTTCCCAAAGCCGAGGAGCCCTCGGCGGAGGAAGAGCGGCATCCCCGGATCGCGATCGTCGGCCGGCCCAACGTCGGCAAGTCGACGCTGGTCAACGCGCTGCTGGGCGAAGAACGCGTCATCGTTTTTGACCAGCCCGGCACCACGCGCGACTCGATCTATATTGAGTTCGCGCGCGGTGAGCAACGCTACACGCTGATCGATACCGCCGGCATGCGCAAGCGCGGGCAGGTGGACGAGGCGGTGGAAAAGTTTTCGGTGATAAAAACGCTGCAGTCGATCGAGGATGCCAATGTCGTCATTCTGGTCCTGGATGCGCGGCAGGAAATTTCCGAACAGGATGCGCATATCGCCGGCTTCATCGTCGATGCCGGACGCGCGCTGGTGGTGGCGGTCAACAAATGGGAAAAGCTGCCGGAGTATGACCGGGAGATGCTGAAGCGGACGCTGGCCCGCAAGCTCAATTTCCTGAGTTTTGCCAAAATCCACTTCATTTCCGCGCTGCAGGGCACGGGCATAGTGCCGCTGATGAAATCGGTGGATGCCGCCTATGCCGCGGCGATGAGCCGGCTGCCGACGCCCAAAGTCACCCGCGCGCTGCTGGCAGCTGTGACCCAGCAGCAGCCGCCGCGTGCCGGCATGGACCGTCCCAAGCTGCGCTACGCGCACCAGGGCGGTGTCAATCCGCCGCGTATCATTATCCACGGCAACTCGTTGTCACAGGTGCCGGACACTTACCGACGGTATTTGGAACGTTTTTTCCGCGAGGCTTTCAAATTGCAGGGAACGCCGCTCAAGGTCGAGTTCAAGACCGGGCGCAATCCCTACGCGAAATCGGGTAAGGGCAGATAGCGCATACAGGTGCTAACCCTATGGCGTAACTGCAGAAAATCAAGTACAGTGATCATCCGAATAATGACAATGGCGAGGGTATCATGAGCAACAAAGGGCAGTTATTACAAGACCCGTTCCTGAACACTTTGCGTAAAGAGCATATCCCGGTTTCGATCTATCTGGTCAACGGCATCAAGTTGCAAGGACAGATCGATTCGTTCGATCAGTATGTCGTGCTGCTCAAAAATACGGTCACGCAAATGGTCTACAAGCATGCGATTTCGACCGTCGTTCCCGCACGCGCCGTCAACATCCCGCTCGACCAAAGCGCCGACAGTTGATGCCCGTTCGTTTCCATGTTTGACCGTCCCGGCAGCGGTATCCAGGCGGTATTGGTCGGTCTGGACTTCGGCGAGGCCGATTATGCGGAAAGCCTGCAGGAAATCCAATTGCTGGCGGCGAGCGCGGGCGTCGATGCGCGGGCGTTGGTCAAGGGCAGGCGGCAGCAGCCCGATCCGGCGTTGTTCGCCGGCAAAGGTAAAGTCGAAGAGATCGCGGATGCCGTCGCCGCGAGCCATGCGACGCTGGCCATTTTCAATCACGAACTCTCCCCGGTGCAGGAACGCAACCTCGAAAAACGGCTCAATTGCCGCGTCGTCGACCGCACCAGTCTGATCCTCGATATTTTTGCCCAGCGGGCGCGCAGCCACGAGGGCAAGCTGCAGGTCGAACTTGCCCAGCTCGAGCATCTTGCGACCCGTCTGGTGCGCGGTTGGACCCACTTGGAGCGCCAGAAAGGCGGTATCGGCCTCCGGGGGCCGGGTGAAACCCAGCTTGAAACCGACCGCCAGCTGCTCGGCAAGCGCGTCAAGGTGCTCAAAGAAAAACTCGTAAAATTAAAGAGTCAGCGTGAAACTCAACGCCGTGCCCGCCGCCGCGCCAATTTGCTTTCGGTTTCGCTCGTAGGCTATACCAATGCCGGGAAGTCCACTTTGTTCAACCGGCTGACGCGCGCTGGCGTCTATGCCGCCGACCAGTTGTTCGCCACGCTCGACACCACCACACGCCGCGTCCATGTCGCGAACGGCAGCGCGGTGGTGCTATCTGATACCGTTGGCTTTATCCGGCGACTGCCGCATACCCTGGTGGCGGCGTTTCGTGCCACGCTGGAGGAGACGGCTCAGGCGGACCTGCTGCTGCATGTGGTGGACGCCAGCAGCCCCGATCGCGACGCGCAGATGGCCGCGGTCAATCAGGTGCTGGAGGAAATCGGCGCCGGCGCGGTGCCGCAGATGCTGGTTTTCAACAAGATCGATCTTACCCGCGTGCCGGCGCGGGTCGAACGCGGCGAATGTGGTAGAATCACGCGCAGCTGGATAAGCGCTGGATCGGGCGAAGGTCTTGATTCAGTGCGTCTTGCGCTCGAAGAGTACGCAGAGAGTGCGTTACGTCATACAGCACACAAAAGCCCCGCCGCGGCATAACATCGGATTTTTTCCATGACTGGTCACTTAAGGACTTTCCGCGAATATCTTAAAGATCGCTCGCTGCGGCTCGTTGGCGCATTGATGTCGCTCAACGATCCGCAGTGGGGCAAGCGCTCCGGCGGCAACCAGGGGCCGCCCGATCTTGACGAGTTATGGCGCAATTTCAACAAGAAACTCGATGGCCTGTTTGGCCGCAAGGGTGGCGGCAATGGCGAGGGACCCTCTGGTCCCAGTGCCAACAAACGCATGGGGGGGGGGGCGGGAGGGTTGGGCGGTCGCATCGGCGGGGGGTGGCGGGCCGGCGGTTTTTACATGGTTACCGAGGGCCCGCGCGGCGTGGTGCTGGGTTG
>CAYIRZ010000039.1:0-13920 GCA_964365845.1 uncultured Streptomycetaceae bacterium | reverse complement strand
TCCTGGAAATCGGTGAGCGGCACGCCGTTGATGACGAAGCGCGGCGCCCAGTGCGAAATTGCCGCTTCGACGCGCGGGTCCTTCACTGTCTGCTTTTCCACAACCTGTGACATGTCTACGCTCCCAGTATGCATTTTCCTTTTCAGCATTTGGGCAGACCCAAATGCTGCGCCATCCAGTCCGCCGCCTGCGTCTGGTACATATAGCGGCGATTGTTCACGACATGGTTGCCGCCCTTCACGATATCGAGCACCTTGGGGCCGGAGACTTCGGCCGCGATGCGCTCGGCATTGGCGGGCGGCGTGAGATTATCGAGTTCCCCGCCGACGATGTAGATCGGGCAGGTGATGTTCTTTGCAACGCCCTGCAGAGTCAGCGTCCTGGCGATCTCGCGCGCCTCTTCCATGGTCTTGCAGTGCGAGCGCACGCGGAACGCGTCGCGCGACAGTTCGTTGCGGCCATCGAAAATCTCCACCCAACTGTACGGCCCCGAGAACGACAGGCAGGCTTTGATGCGTTTTTCGAATGCGACCGCGCGCGCCGAGTAATAGCCGCCGAGCGACACGCCCATGATGCCGATCCGCTCGCGGTCCAGATCGGCGCGCGTCTCGATGTAATCGACCACCGCTTTTACCGGCACCTCGTAGTCGCCGCGGATCGGGATCTCGTACTCGGCTTCGCCCTGCCCCGGGCCGTCGAAAACCAGGGTCGCCATGCCGCGCGCGAGAAAGATGTTCTCGTAGACGTCGAGTTCTTCCTTGGTCGAATCGAGCCCCACGCACATCACCACAACCGGCGGTCTGACGACGCCCGCCGGTTTACGAAGAATACCCACGAGGTGTCCGCCCTCATAGGGAATCATTACGCGCTCGCCAGACGGCTGCAAATGGGGCAGTGCCAGGTTGCGGCACTCCACCACCTTCAGGTGCGCGCGGCGCATCTCGTCGAGCTTGTGCACGAACATGAACTTGCCGAAGTGATAGCACAGCGCGGCGCGCGTGAAATGCTCGCCCGCCGACAACCGGTAGCCCTCGGCCAGCGCCTGGCGCGCGAGGCCCTCGTGCACCGCGGCGCGTTTCGACCACGCCGCGCACCATTCGTCCCACTGCGAGATGCCCGCCGTCACTTCCTGAAAATCCGTGAGCGGCACGCCGCTTGCCACGAAGCGCGGCGCCCAGTTGCGGATCGCGATCTCGATGCGTTTATCTTTAGTCACTATCGTGTCCATGCTTTGTTGAAAAAACTTCGGCCACAGAGGTTTTGGTTCTTGGCGATTCGGCAATATATTTCCTCGGTGCCCTCTGTGTCCTCTGTGGCAATAAGCCTTTACAGCGGCTTCATGCCGATTTCCTTGATCAGCTTGGCAAGCCGGATGTACTCGTCGGCCTGCATCTTCTGGAATTGCTCGGGCGAACCGAATCTCGGTTCCGCCCCCTGCCTCTGGAAACGGTCACGGGTATCCGGATCCTGCAGCACCTTCGCGGTATCGGCGTTGAACTGGGTGATGATCCGCTTCGGCGTTCCCGCCGGCGCGATAAAGCCGAACCAGGAATCCGACTGGTACTGCGGGAATCCGGACTCCGCGGTCGTCGGCACGTCGGGCAGCGCGACCGCGCGCTTCGGCGTGGCCACGGCGATCGCCTTGAGACGGCCTTCCTTCAGCATCGGCATGACCGCGGGCAACGGAAAGATATAGAAGTGCACGCGTCCGGCAATCATCTCGCCGAAGATATCGGCCAGCACCTTGAAGGGCACATGCACGGCCTGGATGCCCGCGGCCGACACGAACATCGCCGCCGCCAGGTGCGAAGAGCTGCCGATCCCGGCGGAGCCGTAATTGAGCGTCCCCGGCTTCGCCTTGGCGAGCGCGATCAATTCAGTCACGTTCTTCGCCGGCACGCCGTTGCCCACCACGATCACGTTGGGCAGCGACGCTACCAGCGATATCGACGCGAAGTCCTTGAGGGGATCGTACGGCTTCTGCTCGCGGATCAGCACATTGGAAAGATGCGGCTGGCCGATCATGCCCAGGGTGTAGCCATCGTTCGCCGCCTTGGCGATGATCTGGCTGCCGATCAGGCCGCCGGCGCCCGGCCGGTTGTCGATCACGACCTGCTGCTTGTAGATCTCGGCGAGTTTCTGTCCCACCGTCCGCGCCAGAAAATCGCTCGCCGCCCCCGGCGGAAACGGCACCACCATGCGTATCGGTTTGCTGGGATAGGCCTGTCCCGAGCCTGTCGAGGCAGCCTCCGCCGCTTGCGCGGGCGGCGCCATCGCAGCTCCCGCCGCGACCAGCACCACAACAATCATCTTCCAGGTCAGCTTGTTCATGACATTTCTCCTGTTTAGTTCACCCGCGCGCCGGCGGCGATGATTACCTTGGCGAACCGCTCCACCTCCGACCGGATGAAGGCATCGAACGCCTCCGGCGTGGTCGGCGCGGGCGTCGCGCCCTGGCTCACCATGCGCTCCTTGATGTCCGGCAGGTTGAGTATGCGCACCACCTCCTTGTTGAGAACGTTGATGAGCGAACGCGGCGTCTTGGCCGACGCGAGCACCCCGTACCACTGGTCGTATTCGAACCCGGGGACGCCGGCCTCAGCGACGGTCGGCACGTTGGGGAACATCGACGAACGGTCTTTCGTGCTCACGGCGAGCGCGAGCAGCCTGCCGGCGCGGACCTGGCCGGCCGCCACCAGAAGCGGGGAAAAGCAGAACTCGACGCTTCCCGACAGAACGTTGTTGAGCGCCTCGGGGGCACCCTTGTAGGGGATGTGAGTCGCGGTGATGCCCGCGGCCAGCTTGAACATCTCGCCGTTGATCTGCGTGCCGCTGCCGATGCCCGCGGAACTGAAGTTCATCGTGCCCGGCTTCGACTTCGCCAGCGCGATCAGCTCCTTGACCGATTTGGCGCCGAGCGACGGCGACACCACCAGCACGTTGGGAACGCTCGCGACGCGGGAAATGCCGGAGAAGTCCTTGACGGTGTCGTACGGCAGTTTCGAGTAGAGCGTCGCGTTGCCGGCGTGGCCGGTGGAAACGATCATCAGCGTATGGCCGTCGGGATTGGCGCCCAGCACGTACTGCGAGGCGATGGTGCCGCCCGCGCTCGGGCGGTTGTCCACGACCACCTGCTGTCCCCAGTTATCGCTCATCTTCTCCCCGATCCAGCGCCCCAGGATGTCGGTCTGGCTGCCGGCGGAAAACGGCACGAGCATGCGGATGGGCCTGGTCGGGAACTTGCCCTGCTGGGCGTGCGCGAAGCCGGTAGCGAGCAGCGCGCCCGCGATCACGGCACAGGCCGCGGTGACGATACCTTTCATTGAACTCATGCTTGCCTCCTTGTTTTCAGTTATCAATTTGCCGGCCTTGACGCCGGCATCAACTCTTGGGCAGCCCCAGTTGCCGCGCCATCCAGTCCGCCGACTGCAGGCGGTACTTGTAGGCGCGGTTGTTGGCGACGTGGTTGCCGTCCTCGATCAGCAGGAACTCGACCGGCCCCCTGGCCTCGCGCGCCAGGCGCTCGGCATCCTGCCACGGCACGATGCGGTCCTGTTTTCCGGCAACCACGAACAGCGGGCAGGTGATCTTTTCCGCGACGCCCTTGAGGCTGAGCGTGGCCGCGTGCCTGCGCGCTTCTTCCTGTGTCTTGCATTTCGACCGCACACGGAAGGTGTCGCGGGTCAGTTCCGGCAAACCCTCCCAATTGTCGGCAAGATCATAGGGACCGGACAGCGCGATGCACGCCTTGAGGCGCTTCTCGAAAGCCGCCGCGCGCGGCGCGTAGTAGCCGCCGAGCGACACCCCCCACAATCCGATGCGTGCGGCGTCGACGTCAGCGCGCGCCTCCACCCAGTCGATCACTGCCTTCACCGGCGTTTCGTAATCGCCACGGATCGGCAACGCATACTCCGCCTCGCCCTGTCCCGGACCGTCGAACGAAAGCGTGGCCATGCCGCGCGCCAGAAACACGTTTTCGTAGGTATCCACTTCCTCTTTTGTCGAATCGAGTCCCATGCACATCACCACAACCGGCGGTCTAACGGCGCCCGCCGGTTTACGAAGAATGCCCACGAGGTGTCCGCCCTCATAGGGAATCATTACGCGCTCGCCAGAGGGCTGCAAATGGGGTAGCGCCAGGGTGCGGCACTCGACCGCTTTCATGTGCGCGGCGCGCATCTGCCCGTAATCGACGACAAACACGAACTTCGCGAAGTGATAGCACACCGCGGCGCGGGTCAGATGTTCGCCGGCCGAAAGCCTGAAGCCGTCAGCGAGCGCCTTGCGGCCCAGTGCTTCGTGCAGCGCGGCGCGTTTGCACCAGGCGGCGCACCATTCCTCCCAGCGCGCCATGCCGCCGGCCACTTCCTGGAAATCGGTAAGCGCGACGCCGTTGGCAACGAAGCGCGGCGCCCAGTGCTGGATCGCCGACTGCACCAGGAAATCCGCCTTGCGCGCCGGCTGGTCATCTCTATTGTCCATTTCAGCGATCCCCTTTGCCGGATGCTCTTGCTGGCTTACCGCGCCTGCGTCGCCCGCTGCTGATACGACAAATCCAGGTACTTCCCGGGCTCGCCCTTGGGCGGCTTGAAGCCTTCCGCATCCCACACTACATCAATGACCTCCTGCAGCCCCTCGGCGGTGAGGGCCGGACGCGGCCGCGCGGCGAAGCGCTCGTATGCCTTTGCCGCCGCCTCGGCCCCGATACCGAGACGCGCCGGCAGCATCCGGATCGCTTCCGCCTTGTGGTTCGGATCCTGCAGCCAGGCATAGCCGGCGTTGAAAGCACGGATGAACGCGACCAGCTGTTTTTCATTGCGCTGCGCCCACGAGCGTCGTGTCGCGGCGACCGAGCCGGGATACGCCGGGAAGAAATCATTGATGGTACCGAGGCTGCCGAAGCCCGCGGCGAACAAATTGCGGTCGAACGGCGGGTTGAGCAGGCTGGCGCTGGCCGCGCCGCCCTTGAGCGCTTCGAACCGTTCCTGCGAGCCGCCGATTTCCCTGAAAGTGAAATCGCCGTCCTTCAATCCGTTGCCATTCAGGAGTTTTCGCAACAGCAGCGCGTAACCGGTGCGCGCGCCGTCCACCGCGATCACCTTGTCTTTGAGACCGGTAAAAGTCCTGATGCCCGGAGCGACCACCAGCGACAGGTCGGGGGCGTGTCCCTGCGCCATGAATATAAAGAGATCGGAACCGCTCTCGACACCGCGCACGACGTGGTCGGATTGCTGAAAACCGATATCGAACTCGCCCCGGATCAGCTTCTCGAGTTGCATCACGGACGAACCGGTCAGCGTCACGTCGACATTGATGCCTTCCTGTTCGAACAGCCGTTTTTCCTGGGCCACATAAAGCGGCCAGGTCAGCCAGCCTTCGGAAATAAGCGCCAGTCTTACCCGCTGCGACACAGAACTTCTCCAGGAATCAGCAGAAACAGCAGAAACAGCATTGAACGACTACGCCATGCCCGCTGTAATCACGGAGTTTTCCCGGCGCGCTGTACTCTATTCATGCTATGCAGCGTCAGACCAATTGTCAATGAATTTCTGTATTGGTTCTTAAATGGCTGACATTGGTTCATTGCCAGAAACACGCTGCATCGCAACATGGTTATAGAGGCAAGTCAGAACGAACACTTCATCGAACACGCACTCTTGCCTTGGGATCACAAACAAACCAATTGACCTTATTGGTTTGTTTGTGAACAATGCGCTAAACTGGTTATCGCGAGTAGCTTTCACTGCCGCGTTTCGGAGCAGGCGCAGGAAAAAAGTGGCCACCACCAGCAACCGCATGCAATCGCACGAAGGTGCGCAGCACGTCCGCGAGTTCATCATCAACGCCGCGGCGGACGGCACGCTGGCGCCCGGCGCCAAGCTGCCGACAGAACGCGAGCTGTCGAAGCGCTTTGCGGTACCGCGCAATGCCGTGCGCAGAACGCTGGCCCAGCTCGAAGCCGAAGGCTCGATCACCCGCCACGTCGGCCGCGGAACATTCCTCTCCGGCCATGCCGGGGCCGGCAACGGCGACTTCCCTTTCGACAGCGTGTCGCACACGAGCCCGGCGGAACTGATGGAAGCGCGCCTGCGCATCGAGCCGGCGCTCGCCGAGCTGATCGCGACCAACGCCACCCCGGCCGATTTCGAACGCATGGAAATGTGTCTCGACAAGGCGGAGCGCGCCGCCACGCTCGACGAATTCGAGCTGTGGGACGCGGCGCTGCATCAGGCGCTCGCCACCGCGACCCATAACCGCTTCGTGACCCGCGTGCTCGACATGATGACCGCGGTGCGCCAGCAGGCGGAATGGGGCAAGCTCAAGGACCGCATCGTCACGCCCGAACGCCGCCTCCTGTACCAGGAAGAGCATCGCGATATCGTGCGCGCGCTGAAGGATCGCGATGCCGAAAGCGCCC
Source organism: uncultured Streptomycetaceae bacterium (assembly GCA_964365845.1). GTDB lineage: Bacteria > Pseudomonadota > Gammaproteobacteria > Burkholderiales > SG8-41 > CAKKQX01. The sequence continues at coordinate 7,502 of CAYIRZ010000039.1, read as the reverse complement.
GTAACTTCATCATCACGCATCTGCAGCGCGCCCGCCGCAACCTGTTCGGTTACTAATGGACATCTCTTTCGCTTCCGCCGTCGTGATCCTGCTGCTGGTGATGGATCCCATCGGCAATATCCCGCTGTTCGTATCGCTGCTGCGCAACGTCGAACCGGCGCGGCGCGTGACGGTGATCGTGCGCGAATGCGCGATCGCGTTCGCGCTGCTGCTCGCTTTCGTGTTTTTCGGCAAGCCCATGCTCGGCCTGCTCGAATTGTCCGACTCCTCGCTCAACATCGCCGGCGGCGTGATCCTGTTCCTGATCGCGCTCAGGATGATTTTCAAGCATCCGGAAGGCATTTTCGGCAATGCCGACACCATCGCCGGCGAGCCCTTCATCGTGCCGTTGGCGATTCCCTCGATTGCGGGACCGACCGCGCTGGCAACGGTGATTCTGATGGTGTCGCGCGCGCCGGAGCGCATGCTCGAGTGGGTCGCGGCGCTGACCGTCGCCATGGCAGTCACGCTGGTGTTACTGCTGTCTGCCGAACGTATCAGCAAATGGGTCGGCGAGCGCGGCGTGCTTGCGCTGGAGCGTCTGATGGGACTGGCCCTGACCGCGATCGCCGTGGAAATGCTGCTGCGGGGCATCGAAGCCTTCGTGCGGCAACTGCAGGGCGCAGGCTAAATGCTTGACAAAAAACGCCATCCCGAGGCGTTTACGCAAGTTGTTGATATCCTTGCAAGCCCGGCAGCCGTACTGCACTGGGTTGCCGTCGCTATGCGACTGTATTTCCAGCGCTCTTTTTCGATCGCTGCCAGAGATGCTCGCATCGTCGCTTGACGCCGACACCCGATTGGCAGCCTCCTCTGAGGAATTTTATAACATATTGATAATAAACAATAATGAATGACAGCCCCCGCTCGTTCCCGGTATCCGAAAAATGGCGGTCTGCCTCAGCATGTAATGTCGTTCGCGTCAAGCGGCGCAGAAAAAAATATTGAAATATGGCCCCCTTCGCAGCGTCAAAAACAATTCACAATTTCTGTGGATAACTTTGTGAACAACCCTTGGACGGAGGCCGAATATGCCCATTCCACGGGGCTAATGTTTGTCACGCTTAAAAAGTAATCACCGCGGCAGCCGTAATCACGTTTCATTCCGGTGGTGTTGCGAAAATCTTCACTGCTTTCGGCTACTTAGGAATTTGATCGCGCACAAACGCCGGGCTCGTCGGGAATTGATGAAAACCTTGCCAGTTTTTCAACGGACTGCCACATTGCCATCCATGATGTCTTGCCTGCGTTTGTTCGCTTGTGCTATAGCGGTCGTCGCGCTGACGTGCGGCGGCGCACCAGCGCAGGACGCGGCAAGCATCAAGGTGCTGCAAAGACAAACACTTGGCGCGGCCGAGCTCTACAAGCAGCAGGCCCCACCGCGCGCGGCAAGCCACGAACTGAAGCTGACGCTGATTTATTTTTCAGGCAGCGGCTGGTCGCGTGAGGCGATTTTGACAGCGACTGGCGAAGCAGCAGGGATACTCGGCCCATGCGGCGTGCGGCTGGCGCAGGCCGAACTGCTGCTGGTCGATGCGCCGCAGAAATACCAGTATTTCCAGACACTTGTTTCACGCGAACTGGCGCGCACGCTGCAGCCGGCGAAACCGGCGGTCTATTTCGTGACCGACACCCGCCAGCAGCCGGCGTTCGACGCCGAAGCCATAGGCCGGGGCAACAGCCGGACGCGCCCCGAACTTGCCGACAGCGTATGGGTGACGCGTGCCACGCGCGATCTCGGCATCGCGCTGGCCCACGAACTCGCCCACGTGCTGATGGACAGCGGCGGGCATGTCGAAGAAAAAGAAAATCTGATGCGCGAGGACACCGCGCTGGGAAACACCCGGCTCACCGCAGCGCAATGCGCGCAATTGCGCGATGTGGGCGCAGGAAACGGTTTGCTGCGGATACTCGCGGAATGAAAAGAAAGCTGCCGGGCAGGGAAAGCTTTGCCCATGCATCATCGGTACACCTCTTTCCGATGGCCGAGCTTGAAGATCGTGACCTCGTGACGCCCGTCATCAATGAGATAAATGATCCGATAACGCCCTTGCCGCACCCTGTAACGATCCGCGTACCCCGCGAGCTTTTCGGACCCTTGGGGTCGCGGGTTCCCGGCAAGGACCTGCATACGCTCAACGATACGCTGACGATCAGCCTTGGCGCCTACGGCTTCAAGCTCCTTCGCCGCCGAGGCTTTGACCAGCAGCTTATATTCGGCCACGCCGTTTCAGGCCCTGGACGAAGGTATCGAAGGAAAGGCTTTTTTCGGCTTTCCTTTCAGTGAATGCCGCAAGGTCCTCGGCGTCCTCGGCGAGCGCGGCTTTCACCGCGTCGTTGACCATATCGGAAATCGAGCGATCCGATGCCGCTGCCTTCAGGCGCAGAGCGCGGTGAACGTCGGGTTCAAAATAAACGGTGGCGCGTTTTTGAGTATCCATGCGCGCCATTATAACGTTAAGACGTCATAACGTCAAATAAAGGGGCGATGTCACCATACAAGACGCGCCCCTCGTAATGTAGGTCGGCGATCCCTCGCCGACACGCCCTCCTAAAACCTATCACCAGCCCGTTCCGTCTCAATAATCAGCCTCAGCCCGAGGATGCCCATGACCGAAGCCGCAATCCTGTCGATCCAGGTCTTCGATCGGAGATAGGCAGCGCGCGGGCGACCAGATGAGAATGCCAGTGCGACAACGGCGTACCAGCCCGTCTCGACCAGCAGGATGAGCGGCGGCAGCGCTGCGAAGATCCACACCGGCGGCTGTGCCGGCAGGAGGGCGGCGAAAATGCTGCCATAGACGACCGCCGTCTTGGGATTGCTGAGCTGCGTCACCAGCGCAAAAGAGAACGATTTTCCCGGACCGATGGCGTGTTGCCCGGCCGTCTGCGGCACCACTATCGGATCGGCAGCGCCCCGCCAGAGCCCGATAGCGAGATAGATCAGGTAGAGGCCGCCCGCCAGCTTGAGGCCGAAATACAGCCCTCCAATCTGGGCGAGCACGGCATGCAAACCGAGGAGCGCCAGGCCGCCGTAGAGTGTGCCTCCCACTCCCATGCCGAGGGCCGCCGCAAGGCCGTCACGCCGCGAAACCGCGATCGAGGTACGCGCGACGAGCACAAAGCTTGGCCCTGGGCTGATGGCGCCAATCAGCAGCGCGCCCAGTATGCTCAAGATGGTGATGATAGACTCCAAGGCATGCTCCCTTGCCTGGGTTGTAACTTACTGCGGACTCTACTCGATACACCACGCGTTGTCAGTGCGCCCTGCTCACCCCGTCACCTCCGGCAACCTCCCCGCCCCCGACAACCTCCGCGTAAACGCCCATGATGTTATGCCCGAATTCTTTCTGGAGAATGGCGGGAATATTCAAATCGCGCGTGGCCGTCGCGGGATTGACGCTGGTCGCCGCACAGCGGGTGATGGGAGAAACGACGCGCAGGCGCGCGTTTCCCGCCATGATCTCGGAACCGGCCCAGTCGAGTTCGTTCCAGGCGGGGAGCCCCGAAAGGTAGAAGTTCGCGCGGAAGCGGAGCGGATCGACCGCAATCCGCACGACCTTCTCCAGTTCGCCGACGCTCGCGAGATTCACGAGCGAGACATATTTGTACGTCGTCGAATCGGGCTTTTGTTCTGCATCCGAAAACGTGTGACCCGGCGCCTCCACTACTCTGGGCGGGTTGCCCGGCGCGTCCTTGAGGAATTCGGCGAAGAACGCATCGATCGTGGCGCGCTCCGCCGCATCGGTAATGCGGGCGCGCAGCAGCGTCCGGCCGTCGCGCTCTATTGTGAAAAAACCGCTCTGCTCGTCAAAGCGCGTCCGCAGTTGCGCGAGCGTCTCGTCGCGCATGAGCATGAAGAAATTCGTTTTGGGCAGCCATGCCGGCTGCGCCGGATCGAAGCGCGACGCCGCTTTTGCGATGGCAAAGCGCCGGTCATGCGGCAGGCATTCGCCGGGGGCAAGCGTCACCCGCTCCAATGGCTCGGGACTGAGCCCCTTGACCGGGTAGCGGTAAATGCTTGTAACGCTGATGGGCATGTACCTATAAAGTCGATTAAAAACTAAAACCGATAGCCACAGAGATCACAGAGGTCACAGAGAAAATCTTTAGCCCTCGCCGCGCTCAATGAATTGGATACGGTGCCCCTTTTTTATCGCAGGGGCACTGCACCGTTAGCCAGGATCACGCGGTCGCCATCGGGGCTTAGAACGAAATCGAGAAATTTCTTGATGGGAAGTGTTGGCTCTCCCTTGGTGACGAAAAGAAAATCACGGGTTAGAAAGTAGCGGCCGCTCTTTACATTCTCCGATGTGGGAGCGACACCATTCACGGTTAGAGCTTTCACCTTCCCTCCGCTCTGTTCCGCCACGGTCATGCTAGTCATGCCGATAGCGTGAGGGGTGCCTGTAAGTCCTTTGGCCATGTCTCCGCCCCGAGCCATCACCTTAGCCGTCTCCACCTCTTTTAGCTCCTTGAAGCAGCCGATCTTTGCTCGAATCACCTCGGGGTCCACCTCCGCAGGCGGGCGGGTGAGCACGACAATGGCACTGTCCGGACCCCCTAGGGATTGCCAGTTCGTGATCTTGCCGCTGTAGATGTCGCACATCTGCGCCTCGGTAATGTCGGTTACCGGGACGCTGGCATTGACCGCAAAGACGATCGCCCCCTTAGCGACCTCGATGACTTTCAGGTTCCCCTTTTGAACATCCTCAGGCTTAATACCGTGGCTGGCCAAGGCGATCTGAATCTTGTCCTCCGCCAGGGATCGAAGTCGTGCTCCGGTCCCAAGTCCCTTTCCGATCTCCACTTGAGGATCAGAAGACTTTTGTTGATAGGCAGTAGCAAGGACCTTAGCTAGCGGCAGCATTCCGCTTGAACCATCGAGGACGATTCTTTCCTCGCTCCAAGCTGGCAGGACTGCCAACGCCAGCAGCAGAGTGCCAGTCAACGGCAAACTCTTCGACAATAAGATATTGTTTTTTGACATGACAGCTTCCTTTTCTATTTGGCCTAACTTATATATTCCGCTCTTCTCCGTGTGCTCCGTGCGAACCATAAAGGCCTGCCCTCGTTCTTCCCTGTGATCCACGGGTTACTTCTTCGAGCGTTTTGCGAAAAAATCGGACAGCAGAGCGACAAGTTGGGTATCACTCAGGCGCGAAAGGATGTCATGAACCACGAACTGCTGGGTCTCAACATTAGCGTTGGCCACAAGATGCGGGAGAAATATTTCTAGATCCCCTTGCGTAAAGAGAGTGATCTGATAGTCTGCATTTGGACGTGCCGCCTTTACCCCTGCTACGACTCCGTGTTCTGAATCCCAATCGCCTTCTGCTGCCTCAGGTACGACCGTTACTTCCACAGGTCCCCACTTGCGGTTGCGTTCGGCCTTGCCCTTAAGCCACTGATTCGTGATGAACCCCATAGTTTCTCCTTAAAGTGGCTAATGTGTTGGTGAACGGCGGGCCAGCGCGGCGGTGAAAATTGGCGCGACGCTTCCGGCCCGTCCGCACCAGCTAAAATTATGCATGACCATCTGGCTCTGCATACCGAAGCACGGCGTCCACAAATGTCGTTTGCTGAAAGTAAGCATCACTTTCCGAAAAAATGAGTGGCTCGCATGCTGCGGCAATGAAGACAGGCTCGGCGATGTTTATTGCACCCTGCTCGTTGGATGGTAGCAACCAGGCCGGCAGTGCGCCCGACGTGATGATTTGGGCCATTGCCTCCAGCCGCTTACCAACGGCCATGGACTTACGAGGTGCGTCGCCCTTGTAGAGCCGAGCGAGGCAAATCATTCGTCCCTCCCAATCACGCTCCTTTACTGGCAAGCGATGGATTTCTTCGGAGGCGCGCAAAAGGTCCGCAACTGTCACCGAAACTGCGTTGACTTCAGCGGCAAAGCGCATGAGCGATTCGTTCAAGGGCGGCGCTCCGGATTAAATGGATAACGTTCACCGTGAGTGGCGGGCCGCTTTTGACCCGCCCCTCTCGCCAGTGTTGTTAGGCGGATCTTCCTCGGTAATCTTCTTCTTCATGAGTACCCGCCCACCTTTTCTTGTGCGGTCGATCTTCTCGTACTTTTCCACCAGTTCCTTGGGCATTGCTTCCCATAGAGCTTCAAGAAGTGCGTCAAGGTGACCGAGCTGATCTGACCCAACTTCGACTGGGCCCTCTTTTCGCCTCGGGTAGCGAAGAAGATAAAATTTATCGAGCTCGGCTAAGAACGTGTCATTGTCTGCTCCGATATCGAGGGAGATGTCTTTCTTTTTTAGCGCGCCGAAAAGTTCAATCAAGTCATGGGTATTATCGAACTGCCCGAACCAAGCTAGGTGCCATGCCTTCAGTACCAGTTCTATGCCTAAGTGCGCCAAGTAGCCGGCCGAGTCCAGAAACGCTGGATCGTCTTCAAACAGGGCGCGGGCGGTATCGGCATGACCATAGCCAAAATGCAGCAGGTCCTCGACTGTGTAGCCATCTTTTGCGGTATAGGCCATGCTGAATCAAGCCGCCTAATGTGAAGTAGTTGGCGCCAAGGCCAGGTTGTAAATCGGCATTGTGTGCCTGGCACTCTCGTCTTTCAAGCAGACACGCGCACCCGGTTTACGCGATTCTCTTCAAAGGTAAGCCGCGAGCTGCTTGAGATCGACGTTGCCGCCGGAGAGGATCACCCCCACGCGCTTGCCGCGGGCATCGAGCTTGCCTTCGAGCAGCGCCGCGGCGCCGAGCGCGCCGGTGGGCTCGACCACGATTTTCATGCGCTCCCACAGGTAGAACATCGCGCGCAGCAGTTCTTCGTCGGTCACCGTCAGCATGTCGTGCACGTAACGCAGGAGCAATGGGAAAGTCACTTCGCCCGGGGCGGAAGTGCGCGCGCCGTCGGCGATGGTCTGGGGATTGTGCACGCTCTGTATGGTTTTGGTCCGGAACGAGCGCGTGACGTCGTCGCCGGCCGCGGGCTCGACGCCGATCACCTGCACGCCCGGCGACAGTTGATTGGCGGCGATCGCGCAGCCCGTCAGCAATCCGCCGCCGCCGCACGGCGCCAGCAGATAATCCAGCGGACCGGCGTCCTCGATCAGTTCCTTCGCCGCCGTGCCCTGCCCGGCGACGACGTGCGGATGATCGAACGGCGGGATCACGGCCATGCCGCGGTTGCGCGCGTATTCGCCGGCGATCGCCTCGCGCGAATCGCGCTCGCGGTTGTAGAGCACCACTTCGGCGCCATAGCCGCGCGCGCCTTGCGCTTTCACCGCCGGCGCGTCGTCGGGCATGACGATGATGGCCGCTATGCCAAGCAGCTTGCCGGCAAGCGCCACCGCCTGCGCGTGATTGCCCGAGGAATAGGCGACCACGCCGCGCTGCTTCTGCTCAGGTGAAAGCCGGGCGAGCGCGTTGTAGGCGCCGCGGAACTTGAACGCGCCGACGCGCTGGAAGTTCTCGCATTTGAAAAACACGCT
>CAYIRZ010000038.1:0-13939 GCA_964365845.1 uncultured Streptomycetaceae bacterium | reverse complement strand
AGTTATCCAGCTTCATGCCGAGCGTGAGGCCGCGCGAGGCGAGCACTTCCTTGATCTCGTTGAGCGATTTGCGGCCAAGATTCGGCGTTTTCAGCAATTCGGTCTCGGTGCGCTGGATGAGATCGCCGATGTAGTAGATGTTCTCGGCCTTGAGGCAATTCGCCGAACGCACGGTGAGCTCGAGATCGTCGACGGGCCGCAGCAGGATCGGATCGATCTGGGTCGCCTTCTTCTCCTCGATCTGCGCCGGCATGCCCTTGAGATCGGCAAACACGGAAAGCTGTTCGACCAGGATGCGCGCGGCATAGCGCACCGCTTCTTCGGGCTCGATCGCGCCGTTGGTTTCGATGTCCATGATCAGCTTGTCGAGGTCGGTGCGCTGTTCGACCCGCGCGGACTCGACCGAATAACTGACGCGGCGCACGGGACTGAATGACGCATCGAGCATGATGCTGCCGACGCTGCGGGCTTCTTCGCCGCTGGCCTTGCGACTGGTGGCGGCAATATAGCCGCGGCCCAGCTCGACCTTGATCTGCATGTCGAGTTTGCCGCCGGGAGCCAGGTGCGCAATGATGTGTTCGGGATTGACGATCTCGACATCATGCACCGCTTCGATGTCACCCGCGGTCACCACGCCTTCGCCGGACTTTTTGAGCGTGAGCGTCGTTTCCTTGCTGTTGTGCAGCTTCAGCACAATGCCCTTGAGATTGAGCAGGATATCGACCACGTCTTCCTGCACGCCATCGAGCGTCGAGTACTCGTGCAGCACGCCGGCGATCTTGACTTCGGTTGCGGAATAGCCGGGCATCGACGACAGCAGGGTGCGGCGAAGCGCATTGCCCAGCGTATGGCCATAGCCGCGCTCGAACGGCTCCATGGTGAGCTTGGCGTGGTACGGCGTGATATTCTGCACGTCGATAATGCGAGGCTTAAGGAACACACTGCTTTGCATGGCTCAAAACCCTCTTGGAAATTACTTGGAGTAAAGCTCGACGATGAGCGACTCGTTGATCGTTGACGGCAGTTCGGAGCGTTGCGGGCGCGCCTTGAACGTCCCCTTGAGCGCCTTGGTGTCAACTTCCAGCCATTCCGCACGACCGCGGGACTCCGCGGCCTCGGCGGCGCCCTTGATGCGCAACTGCTCCTTGGCCGCCAGTGTGACTTCGACTACATCACCAGGGCTGCACTGGAAAGAAGGAATGTTGACGCGCTTGCCGTTCACCAGAATGCCGTTGTGACGGACGATCTGACGCGCTTCGGTGCGCGAGGCGCCGAAGCCCATGCGATAGACGACGCTGTCCAGCCGGCTCTCGAGGATCTGCAGCAGCGCTTCGCCGGTAACACTCTTGCTGCGCGAGGCTTCCTTGTAGTTCTTGCGGAACTGGCGCTCGAGCAGGCCGTAAATACGGCGCACCTTCTGCTTTTCGCGCAGCTGCACGCCATAACCGGAGAGACGGGTGTTTTTCTGGCCGTGCTGCCCGGGCGGGTAATTGCGACGCTCTATCGCACACTTGTCGGTAAAGCATTTCTCGCCCTTGAGGAACAGTTTCTCGCCCTCGCGGCGGCACTGACGGCATTTTGCATCGAGATTCCTTGCCACGTTGGGATCTCCTTTATATCCGGCGTTTTTTCGGCGGACGGCAGCCGTTGTGCGGCACCGGTGTCACATCCGAAATACTGGTGATTTTAAAGCCTACGGCATTGAGCGCCCTGACCGCGGACTCGCGGCCCGGCCCCGGGCCTTTGATGCGCACTTCGATGTTCTTCACGCCGCACTCCTGGGCAAGCTTGCCTGCCTGCTCGGAAGCGACCTGCGCCGCAAACGGCGTCGATTTGCGCGAACCCTTGAAGCCATTGCTGCCGCAAGTGGCCCATGCCAGCGCATTGCCTTGGCGGTCGGTGATGGTCACGATGGTATTGTTGAAGGACGCGTGAACATGGGCGATGCCTTCCGCCACGTTCTTTTTGACCTTCTTGCGCACCCGGGTGCTAGCTTTTGCCATATCGCTTTACCTTTGACTCAATCTTTAAACTGGAGCTGCTTTTTGCATCTTCACCGCCGCCTTGCGTGGCCCCTTGCGGGTGCGGGCGTTGGTGCGCGTGCGTTGGCCGCGCACCGGCAGCCCTGCGCGATGCCGTTTGCCGCGCCAAGTGCCCAGGTCCATCAGGCGCTTGATATTCATCGATACTTCGCGACGGAGGTCGCCTTCGATCGTGAAGCGCGTCACCTGCTCGCGCAGCTTGTCCATGTCGGAATCTGACAAGTCTTTGATTTTCATTGAAAAATCAATTCCAGCCGCGACGCAGATCGCGCGCGCGCGACTGCGACCGATGCCGTAAATCGCGGTCATCGCGATTTCCGCATGCTGATGATTTGGAATGTTTACGCCACCAATCCGGGCCATGTCGTTATTCCCTTAACCCCAAAACGGAAAACCTGTGATTTTAACGCCTAACCGGCTAATTTTCAATTTAAAATCAGCCCATCAGCCCTGACGCTGCTTGTGGCGGGGATCCTTGCAAATCACCCGTACCACGCCCTTGCGCTTGACCACCTTGCAGTTGCGGCAAACCCGCTTAACCGATGCCCGTACTTTCATGTCTTGCTCCTTCTAAACTCTTACTTCGCCCGGAATACGATGCGCCCGCGGGTGAGATCATACGGCGTCAGTTCCACCGTCACCTTGTCACCCGGCAGGATGCGAATATAGTGCATGCGCATCTTGCCCGATATATGCGCGAGCAACACGTGACCGTTTTCCAGTTTCACCCGGAATGTTGCGTTGGGCAGGTTTTCCACGACCTCGCCCTGCATCTGTATCGTTTCTTCTTTCGCCATTACCGTGTTGGGAACACGCCACCCTTGAAATTGGCCTTCTTGAGCAGGCTCTCGTATTGGTGCGACATCATGTAGGCCTGTACCTGGGCCATGAAATCCATGGTTACCACCACGATAATCAGAAGGCTGGTGCCCCCGAAATAGAACGGCACGTTTTTCCATACAATCAGCGCTTCGGGCAGCAGGCACACCAGTGTCACGTAAACCGCGCCGGTGAGCGTCAGCCTCATCGTAATCTTCTCGATGTAGCGCGCAGTCTGCTCGCCCGGCCGTATACCCGGCACGAAAGCCCCGCTTTTCTTCAGGTTATCCGCGGTTTCCTTCGGGTTGAATACCAGCGCGGTATAGAAGAAGCAGAAGAAAATGATAGCCGACGCATAAAAAATCGTGTAAATCGGCTGCCCCGGATGCAGGGTTGCCGCGATGTTCTTGAGCCAGTCCATGCCTTCGCTCGTGCCGAACCAGCCGCCCAGCGTCGCCGGAAACAGGATGATCGACGAGGCAAAAATCGGCGGAATCACACCCGACATATTGAGTTTCAGCGGCAGGTGCGAAGTCTGCCCGCCGTAAATCTTGCGCCCGACCTGGCGCTTGGCGTAATTGACCAGGATTTTCCTCTGGCCGCGCTCGACAAAGCATACGAAGGCAGTCACCCCCACCACCACCGCGAAGATGAACAGCACCACCGGGATCGAAAACGCGCCGGTGCGCGCCAGTTCCAGAGTGCCGCCCACCGCCTGCGGGAAACCCGCTGCAATGCCGGCGAAAATGATGAGCGAAATACCGTTACCGACGCCACGTTCAGTGATCTGCTCTCCGAGCCACATCAGAAATATGGTACCGGTTACCAGCGTGATCATTGCCGTCAGCCGGAACATGAGCCCGGGCTCGATCACCAGCCCGCGCTGCGACTCGAGCGCGATGGCGATGCCAAGACCCTGGAATAAAGCAAGTCCCGCCGTGCCGTAACGCGTGTACTGCGTAATCTTGCGGCGTCCCGATTCGCCCTCTTTCTTGAGCGCCTCGAGCGCCGGAGACGCCACCGTCATCAGCTGCATGATGATCGACGCCGAGATATAGGGCATGATGCCGAGCGCGAAAATCGAAAAGCGCGACAGCGCGCCGCCCGAGAACATGTTGAACATGTCGAGGATGCCGCCACGCTGCGACTTGAACAACTCCGCGAGCTGCAGCTGGTCGATGCCCGGCACCGGGATGAATGACCCGATACGGAACACAATCAGCGCTCCGAGCAGGAACAACAGGCGACGCTTCAGGTCGCCCATCTTGCCCGAGGCCAGCAGCGATTCGTTGGTAGCCAAAGTTACTTAGCCTTGTCCTTTCCTGCGCCGCTGGCTTGCTTCTTGCCTTTGGCCCTGGCTCCGGCGGCTTCCTGCGCGGGGGCCTCCGCCTTGACCGGAGCTTCGACCTCAGCCGGCTCTTCGATCGAGCCGCCCGCCGCCTCGATGGCAGCGCGCGCGCCTTTGGTGACCCGCAAACCCTTCAATACGACCTTGCGCTTGATTTCGCCGGACAGGATCACCTTCGCGGCCAGCGCCAGCACGGATATCACGCCTGCCGCCTTGAGCGCGGCGAGATTGATCACATCCGCCTTCATTTTCTGCAGTTCGTCGAGCCGCACTTCGGCGGTGTCACCCTTGGCAAGCGATACGAAGCCGCGCTTCGGCAGGCGCCGCTGCAACGGCATCTGGCCGCCTTCGAAACCGACTTTATGATAGCCGCCGGCGCGCGAACTCTGGCCTTTGTGACCGCGCCCGGCGGTCTTGCCGGACCCGCAGCCGATGCCGCGTCCAACGCGCTTTTTGTAGTGCTTGGAGCCGGTCGCCGGCTTGATGTTGTTTAGCTGCATTTAGCCCTCACACCTGACGAGATAAGACACCTTGTTGATCATGCCGCGGACAGCCGGCGTGTCTTCGACTTCCACGGTATGATTGATGCGGCGCAGGCCCAGACCGCGCACCGATGCGCGGTGCTCGCGCTTGGTGCCGATCAGGCTTTTCAGCAGCGTCACCTTGAGTTTTTTTCCCTGTGCCTTGACCATGGTTACCCCGTGATTTCCTCAATCGTCTTGCCGCGCTTGGCCGCGATTTCCGCCGGCGTGTTCATCGCGGTCAGCCCGTTGATGGTCGCGCGCACGACGTTATAGGGATTGGTTGAGCCCAGGCACTTGGCGAGGATGTTGGTCACTCCCATCACCTCGAGCACCGCGCGCACCGGGCCGCCGGCAATGATGCCGGTGCCTTCATGAGCCGGCTGCATGTATACACGCGCCGCGCCATGACGTCCGATCACCGTGTGCTGCAGCGTGCCGTTTTTGAGCTGGACCTTGACCATTTTGCGGCGGGCTTCTTCCATCGCTTTCTGCACCGCTACCGGCACTTCGCGCGACTTGCCCTTGCCCATGCCGATGCGGCCATCGCCGTCGCCGACCACGGTGAGCGCCGCAAAGCCCATAATGCGGCCGCCTTTCACCACCTTGGTAACGCGGTTGATCGCGACCATTTTCTCGCGCAGGCCGTCGCCGCGTTCTTCGCCGCCACCGCCGTGCATCTTGCCCGCCTGCATCTTTGCCATAACTTTATCCCGGTATCCTGTTTAGAACTTGAGGCCGCTCGCGCGCGCCGCCTCGGCGAGCGCCTTGACACGACCATGGAACCTGTAGCCGGAGCGGTCGAAGGCCACTGCCTCGATACCCAGCTTCTTGGCCATCTCGGCGATGCGCTTGCCGACTTCGGCGGCCGCCGCGACATTGCCGCCGTTTTTCACCTGCTTGCGCGCATCCGCTTCCACGGTCGATGCCGCCGCCAGCACCCTGGCACCCGATGCATCGATGACCTGGGCATAAATATGACTGTTGGAGCGATGCACCGTAAGACGCACTGCTTTCAACTCCGCTATTTTGGCGCGGGTCCGGCGCGCGCGCCGCAGTCGTGCTTGATTTTTGTCAATCATGTGTCACTCGCTTATTTCTTCTTAGTTTCCTTGAGCACGATCCGCTCATCGGCGTAACGCACGCCCTTGCCTTTGTAGGGCTCGGGGCTGCGATAGCGGCGCACTTCGGCAGCCACCTGGCCGACAAGCTGCTTGTCCATGCCCTTGATCACGATCTCGGTCTGAGTCGGCGTCTCGGCCTTGACCCCTGGCGGCATCTGGTGCACTACCGGATGCGAAAAACCGAGCGTGAGATTCAGCTTGTCGCCTTGCGCCTGCGCACGATAGCCGACGCCGACCAGTGTCAGCTTTTTCTCGAAGCCCTTGCTTACGCCGCTCACCATGTTGGCAATAAGCGCCCTCATCGTGCCCGACATGGCGTTGGCCTGACGCGAGTTATGCGCCATCTTGAACTCAAGGCGATTCTCGATTTTCTCTATCGTCACGTTGGACGACAGCTTCTGGGTAAGCACGCCGAGCGGCCCCTTTACCGAGATCTCACTCTGGCTCAGGGTCACTTCCACTTTTTCCGGCAGCATTACCGGGTTTTTTGCAATTCTCGACATCGTTTACTCCGCTTTGCTCACTAGGCGACGATGCACAATACTTCGCCGCCGACGCCGAGGCCACGCGCTTTGCGGTCGGTCATCACGCCTTTCGACGTCGACACGATCGCGATGCCAAGCCCGTTCATTACCTTCGGTATATCGTGGCTGGGCTTATACATCCGAAGCCCTGGACGACTGATGCGTTCGATCTTCTCGATCACCGGCTTACCCGCGTAATATTTGAGGCTGACTTCGAGCAGCGGCTTGCCTTCATTTTCGCGCACCGCGAAATCCTCAATATAGCCCTCGTCCTTCAGCACCTTGGCAATAGCAGCTTTCAGCTTGCTTGCCGGGATCGCTACCGACTGTTTCTCCGACAACTGCGCATTACGTATGCGCGTCAGCATGTCGGCGACCGGATCACTCATACTCATCAATCTTCTCCTGAACCTACCAGCTGGCCTTGATCACGCCCGGAATCTCACCGCGCATCGCAATATCTCGCAACTTGCCGCGCGCCAGGCCGAACTTGCGGAATACTCCGCGCGGACGACCGGTCAGCGCGCAGCGATTGCGCAACCTTACCGGAGAGGCATTCCTCGGCAGTTTCTGCAACTTGAGCCGCGCTTCGTAGCGCTCCTCCGAGGAAAGCTTCTGGTTATTGACGATCGCCATCAGTGCCGCGCGCTTGGCAGCGAATTTCTTGACGGTGTCGCGACGCTTAAGGTCGCGGTTGATCACAGCCGTTTTTGCCATAGTCGTTCCTCAGTTCCTGAACGGAAATTTGAAAGCCGAAAGAAGCGCCCGGGCTTCCCCATCGGTCTTGGCGGTGGTTGAAATAGTGATATTCATGCCGCGAATCGCGTCGATCTTGTCGTACTCGATTTCCGGGAAAATGATCTGTTCCTTCACACCCATGTTGTAGTTGCCGCGGCCATCAAATGACTTCCCGGAAATTCCGCGGAAATCGCGAATACGCGGCATTGCGACGTTCACCAGGCGATCAAGAAATTCATACATCCGCGCACCACGCAGCGTTACTTTGCAGCCGATCGGATAATTTTCCCGGATCTTGAAGTTCGCGATCGATTTTCGCGACTTGGTGACCAACGGCTTTTGCCCCGCGATCTTCTGCATGTCGCCGACCGCGTTGTCCATGATTTTCTTGTCGGCAACCGCCTCGCCCACGCCCATGTTCAGCACGATCTTCTCGATGCGCGGCACCTGCATCACGCTCTTGTAGCCGAACTGCTTGGTCAGGTCCTTGATCACGGTCTCGCGGTAATGCACGCCCAACCGCGCCGGCCCGGCTGGCTTGGCCGGTTTTGCCGGTTTCACCTCTTTGACCTCTTGCTCCGGCTTGGCTTGCTTGGCCGCCCTGGGTTCCTTCGCCGCCTTGGCTTCCTTCGCCGGCTTGGCCGCTTTGGCTGCTTTGGTGTCTTTATCTGCGCTCATACGTCAACCACTTCACCATTGGACTTGAAAAAACGCACGCGGCGGCCGTCTTCCAGCACCTTGATGCCGACGCGGTCGGCTTTTTTGGTTGCCGAGTTGAACAAGCCCACGTTGGAAACATGCAGCGGCATTTCCTTGTCGATAATGCCGCCGGAGAGGCCCTTCATCGGATTCGGGCGCTGGTGCTTTTTCACCTTGTTGGCGCCTTCCACCAACACGTGTTCCGCATCGACGATCTTGAGCACCGTGCCGCGCTTGCCCCGATCTTTGCCGGTGAGCACGATTACATCGTCACCTTTTTTGATCTTGCGCATGATGTGTCCCCTTACAGCACTTCCGGAGCAAGCGACACGATTTTCATGAAACGCTCGGTCCTCAATTCGCGCGTCACCGGTCCGAAAATACGCGTGCCGATCGGCTCGAGTTTCGGATTGAGCAGTACTGCGGCGTTGCTGTCGAACTTGATCATCGAGCCGTCACTACGCCGCACGCCCTTGGCAGTGCGCACCACGACAGCGCTATAAATCTCGCCCTTCTTGACACGACCGCGGGGCGCCGCATCCTTGATGCTGACCTTGATCACATCGCCGATTCCGGCGTAACGCCGCTTGGAGCCGCCGAGCACCTTGATGCACATCACTGCGCGCGCACCGGTGTTGTCGGCAACGTCCAGAATAGACTGCATCTGAATCATTTTTTCGCTTCCTGCTTAAAAATCTCTTCTCCAACTTGGTCTGTTTGCCGGCGGCAACAGCCAGTATTGAAGCCCGTTCGGGTCGAACCTCCGCGTTTCAGAATATCAGCGCGGAGGAAAAACTTTGCTTTTCAGTAAAGGCTGATCCACGGTACCCGCGGAAGCCGAAACCAGCAAAGCGCGATATTATAATATTATCCGGATGCTTTCGCAAGCCGGAGATTAGGCTGCGCGAGCCTTTTCCACGAGCTTGATCACCCGCCACGCCTTGGTCCTGGCCAGCGGCCGGCATTCCTCGATCATCACCAGGTCACCCTCGTGAAACTCGTTCTTTTCGTCGTGGGCGTGATATTTCTTGGACCGCGTCATGATCTTGCCGTACAGCGGATGCTTGACGCGCCGCTCAACCAGCACAGTCACCGTTTTTTCCATCTTGTCGCTGACCACACGCCCGGTCAGAGTACGCTTGTTGGCTTCTTCGCTCATGCTTTAACCTGTTCTGCCGCTTTCTCGGTCATAACGGTGCGCACGCGCGCGATGTCGCGGCGCACCTTCTTCAATTGGCTGGTGTTGGAAAGCTGCTGCGTCGCCTTTTGCATGCGCATTGAAAACTGCGCCCTCAGCAGTGATGCCAGTTCCTGCTTCAGCTCGTCGGCGGATTTTACCCTCAATTCATTCGCTTCCATGGTTTAACCTCCAACCTGACGGTGCACGAAACTAGTCCGGATCGGCAGCTTTGATGCCGCCAGGCGGAACGCCTCTTTCGCCATCGCCTCATCAACGCCGTCCATTTCATACAAAACCTTGCCCGGCTGTATTTCGGCGACCCAGTACTCCACGTTGCCCTTGCCTTTCCCCATGCGCACCTCCGCCGGCTTCTGCGAAATCGGCTTGTCCGGGAAAATGCGGATCCAGATGCGGCCGCCGCGCTTGATGTGACGCGTCATGGCACGCCGTGCTGCCTCAATCTGGCGCGCCGTGAGGCGGCCACGACCGATCGCTTTCAGGGCGTATTCGCCGAAGCTCACCTTGTTGCCGCGGGTCGCAACGCCTTTGTTGCGGCCTTTATGTTCCTTGCGAAATTTACGTCTGGCTGGCTGTAGCACGTTTTGCTCCTGTCTTTGCTGCCGGCTTTCTCGGCTTTCTGGCCGGTTTTTCAGCCTCCGGTGCCGCGGCAGGCGCCGCCACCGGTTGTTCGTTCTTCGCCAGCACTATGCCCTTGAACACCCACACCTTGATGCCGATAATGCCATAGGTGGTCTTCGCTTCGGAGGTGCCATAATCGATATCGGCACGCAGCGTATGCAGCGGCACGCGGCCTTCACGGTACCACTCCGAGCGGGCAATCTCGGCGCCGTTTAGTCGTCCTGCACTCATGATCTTGATGCCCTGGGCACCCAGCCGCATGGCGTTGGTCATGGCGCGCTTCATAGCACGGCGAAACATGATGCGTTTCTGCAACTGCTGTGCGATCGAATCCGCGATCAATTGCGCGTCGATTTCGGGTTTACGCACTTCCTCGATATTGACATGTACCGGCACGCCAAGCATTTTCTGCAATTCGGCCTTGAGTGACTCAATGTCCTCACCTTTCTTGCCGATCACCACCCCAGGGCGTGCGCTATAGATGGTAATACGCGCGTTTTTCGCCGGACGCTCGATTACGACCCGGCTCACGGCAGCATGCGCAAGCCGCTGTTTCAAGTAGTCGCGAACTTTAATGTCTTCGTTGAGCATCGTCGCGAAGTTCTTGCTGTTCGCGTACCAGCGCGATGACCAGTTGCGATTAACTGCAAGGCGAAAGCCTATCGGATGTATTTTCTGACCCATGGTTATTTCCTTCCGTCGCCGACCGTCACATAAATGTGGCAAGTCGGTTTCAAGATGGGCGCGCCGCGGCCTTTAGCCCGCGCCATGAAGCGCTTGAGCACCGGTCCCTTCTCGACGTGAATGGTTGTCACTTTGAGTTCGTCGATGTCGGCACCGTCATTGTGCTCGGCATTGGCGATCGCCGATTCCAGAACCTTGCGGATGATCGCCGCGCCCTTCTTGGGGTTGAACTGCAGGATATTGAGCGCGTTCTCAACCGATTTGCCGCGTACGAGATCGGCCACCAGCCGGCCCTTCTGGGCCGAGAGCCGCACGCCTCGCAATTTTGCTATGGTGTTCATGCTCTATTCCTTACTTGGGCGCTGCCGCCGGGGTCGGGCTGGCCTTTTTATCGGCTGCCGCCGACGAACCGGCTCTGGAGTGCCCCTTGAAAACCCGGGTATGCGCAAACTCCCCGAGCTTGTGGCCGACCATATTTTCCGTGATATAGACCGGAATGTGCTGCTTGCCGTTGTGGACGGCGATAGTGAGACCGACGAAATCCGGCAGGACGGTCGAGCGCCGCGACCAAGTCTTGATCGGACGCTTGTCGTTGGTGCTGCGCGCGGTTTCCACCTTCTTCATCAGATGGTGATCTACGAACGGGCCCTTCTTGATCGAACGTGCCATGTGCTACCTCTTAACCGATACTTTTAGCATGACGGCGACGCACGATCATGCTGTTGGTGCGCTTGTTCTTGCGCGTACGATATCCCTTGGTCAGCGTGCCCCACGGGCTCACCGGATGGCGGCCGGCTGCGGTCTTGCCCTCGCCGCCGCCGTGCGGATGGTCGATCGGGTTCATCGCCACGCCGCGCACCGTCGGCCGCACGCCGCGCCAACGCACACGGCCGGCCTTGCCGATCGATTCCAGCGAGTGCTCTTCGTTGCCGACCTCGCCTATCGTGGCACGGCAGTTGACGTGCACCTTGCGGATCTCGCCGGAGCGCAGACGCAATTGCGCGTAATCGCCTTCACGCGCCAGCAGCTGCACCGAGGTGCCGGCAGCGCGCGCGATCTGCGCGCCTTTGCCGGGAAGCATTTCGATGCAGTGAATGGTAGTGCCGACCGGGATGTTCCTGAGCGGCAGCGTATTGCCGACTTTGATCGGCGCCTCCACCCCCGACATGAGCTGCATGCCCGCCGCCACGCCTTTGGGCGCGATGATATAGCGACGCTCGCCATCGGCGTAGCATAACAATGCCAGATGGGCGCTGCGGTTCGGATCATATTCAAGACGCTCGACTTGGGCAGCAATGCCATCCTTATTGCGCTTGAAATCAATGACGCGATAGTGCTGCTTGTGGCCGCCTCCCTGATGGCGCGTAGTAATATGACCATGGCTGTTGCGTCCGGCTTTTTTCGACTGGCTTTCGGTGAGCTTGGTTACCGGCTTGCCCTTATGCAATTCGGGCGTAACAACCTTGACCAGCTGTCGCCGACCGGGAGACGTCGGTTTGACTTTGACTAGCATTACTTGGCCTCCCCTTCAGCAAAGTTGATTTCCTGTCCGGGTTTCAGACAGACGTAGGCCTTCTTCCAGTGATTGCGGCGGCCCATGAAGCGGCCAAAGCGTTTTTCCTTGCCTTTCACGTTGGCGACTTTCACCGACTCCACCTGCACCTTGAACATGAGCTCGACTGCAGCCTTGATCTCCGGCTTGGTGGCATTCTGCACGACACGGAAGATCACCTGTTCATGCTTGTCTGCAACAAAGGTGCTTTTCTCCGAAATCACCGGCGCCAAGAGCACCTGCATCAGGCGTTCCTGCTGTTTCACGCTGGGCGTCGCGCTCATGCGAACATCTCCTCGATTTTGGCCACTGCGTTGCGCGTTATCAGCACCTTGGCGTGACGGATGAGGCTTACCGGGTCGGCGTAGCGCACGTCGACAACGTTGACATTGGGCAGGTTGCGTGACGACAACAGCAGATTGTCATCGAGGCTGTCGGTAATGATCAGCACGTCTTCCAGACCCATGCCCTTGAGCTTCTGCGCGAGCAGCTTGGTCTTGGGCGCGTCGATGCTGAAGGTGTCGACTACAGCCAGACGGTCCTCGCGCGCAAGCTGCGACAGAATCGAGCTCACACCGGCACGGAACATCTTCTTGTTGACCTTGTGGCTGAAATTTTCATCCGGCAGATTCGGGAAAATCCTGCCGCCGCCGCGCCACAGCGGGGAGGACGTCATGCCGGCGCGCGCGCGGCCGGTGCCTTTCTGGCGCCACGGCTTCTTGGTCGAGTGCTTGACCGTGCCGCGGTCCTTCTGCGCCCGAGTACCGCTACGCGCATTGGCCAGATAGGCCGTCACCACCTGATGCACCAGCGCTTCGTTGTATTCGCGCCCGAATGCAATATCGGATGCCGGGACCGAAGCGGTCGACTGGCCTTGTTCGTTAATCAGTTTGAGTTCCATCGCGTACCTGCCTTACTTGGCAGCGGCAGCTTTCGCTGCCTTGCCGGATGCGGCGGGTTTGCCCGCCTTCGCCTTGACCGCCGGAAACACGGCAACGTCGCCGCCTTTGGAACCGGGCACCGCGCCGCGGATCAGAAGCAGCTGGCGTTCGGTGTCGACGCGCACGATTACCAGATTCTGGGTGGTACGGTTTACGGCGCCCATATGGCCGGCCATTCTCTTGCCGGGAAACACCCGGCCCGGATCCTGCGCCATGCCGATCGAGCCCGGCTTGTTGTGCGACACCGAGTTGCCGTGGCTCGCCCGGTTCGACGAAAAGTGATGGCGCTTGATGACGCCGGTAAACCCCTTGCCGTGCGATATGCCCGAAACATCGACCTTCTGACCGACCTCGAAAATATTGGCGCCGATCGTGCCTCCGACCTTGATGTCGGTGAGCTGATCGGGCGTCACGCGGAATTCCCTGAGCGTATGGCCGGCTTCGACACCGGCCTTGGCGAAGTGACCGGCAGCGGCCTTGTTGACGCGACGCGCACGCCGTACGCCGAAAGTCACCTGCACCGCCGTGTAGCCGTCGGTGTCGGGTTTTTTGATCTGGGTCACGCGGTTGTTCGACACATCGACCACCGTCACCGGGATGGTATCGCCATCATCGGTGAATACGCGGGTCATGCCGACCTTGCGGCCCACTAGTCCTAAAGTCATTTTTTCACCTTTTGAAAAAGGCGCCAGTTGCAATTGACTGGCAATTCCAAATTTCCGCCGCGTCTGCGGCGGGATTACCTGCGCCTGCTTACAGCTTGATTTCCACGTCCACACCGGCAGGCAGATCGAGCTTCATCAGCGCATCGACCGTCTTGTCGGTGGGATCAATAATGTCCATCAGGCGCAAGTGCGTGCGGATTTCGAGCTGGTCGCGCGACGTCTTGTTGACGTGCGGCGAGCGCAGGATATCGAAACGCTCCTTGCGCGTCGGCAACGGCACCGGTCCTTTGACGACCGCGCCGGTACGTTTTGCGGTATCGACGATCTCGAGCGCCGACTGGTCGATCAACCGATAGTCGAACGCCTTCAGGCGGATGCGTATTTTCTGGCTTTTGACAGTGGCCATTGCCGTTACTCGATGACTTTGGCGACGACGCCGGCGCCCACGGTGCGGCCACCCTCG